>JALVPA010000042.1 GCA_027026055.1 Campylobacteraceae bacterium
CCGAATTATTCTCACTTATGAAGCGCAAGCCGAAGAGGTAACGCAAGATCAAATTATCGAGAAGATTTTGGAAGCGGTGCCGATACCGTGAGAATTAGAAATTAGAAATTAGGAATGAGGAACCGAGTTTAGTGAAGAGAGTAGAGTGAAGAGTGATGAGATGGGGTTTAACTATAATGAGTAACGAGGAATGAGGAACCGAAGAGTGATGAGTGAAGAGAGAATAGTGAAGATATTCGGTTGGTTTTAATGAGTAATGAACAACCGAGTTCTAGTGAAAAATTAAGGGCTAATGAGGCGGGACTTTAGTCCCGCAATAAAGTGAAAATTTAAGGTTTGGAGTAAGGGTTTGACTCCGGATAAAGCCATAAGAAAGAAGAGGTTCATATGAAAAACGATCTGCCCGATACCCGCTATCCGCTATCCGCCAAGGCAAAAGCCAAGCGCATTTTGCTTAAGACGCGCAAGCAGGTCTACGGGGATATGCTGGGTAACAACCCTTCGTTGTTCGAAGGGGAGGGGTTCGAATTTACGGAGCTTCGCGAATATGTTTACGGCGACGATGTGCGCAAGATCGATTGGAAGACCACGGCAAAGCTCGGAAAACCTTATGTAAAAGTCTATCGTGAAGAAAGAGAGCTCAATGTGGTGGTCGTGACGCTTCTTGGCGGTTCGATGTATTTCGGAACGGTGCGTCAAAAACTCGACGTTGCGGCCGAAGTGGCGGCGACAATCGGTTTCAGCGCGACGAAAAACAGCGACCTCTTTTCGCATATGATCTTTACCGAGGAGATAGAGAGCTACACGCGACCGAGTAAAAAACTTTTCGGCGTGCATCGTAGCGTCGAGGAGATTTTACGTTTCGATACGTTGGGCAAGCGGGTCGATTTCAAAGCATTGAGCGATGTGTTGTATAAACGGATCAAAAAAAAGGCGTTGCTTTTTATCGTATCCGATTTTGTCGGCGATATCGATTTGAAACTGTTGGCGAAAAAACACGACGTGTTTGCCGTCATCGTAAGGGATCGTTTCGAGGAGTCTCCGACGGAGCTTGGCTATTTGCGCCTGATCGATCCCGAAACCAAACAGAGTTACGAGGGTAATATCGACGCTTCGACGCTCAAAGCTTATCGTAAAGCGCTTTTGGCGAACGACGAAAAGCTTTATCGTCATTTCAGGAAACAGGGCATTCGCTTTGTAAAAATCGGTACGCACGAAGATGCGGCGGTCAAATTGGCAAAAGCGATGCGTTAAGGGGATAGGATGCAAGAGAAACTCAGAGATATCAAACCGTTGATCGAAATTCCCGACTATAGCGCATGGGTCTATTACGGCTTGATAGCGGCGGCGGTTGCTTTGATCTCGGCGATTGCGGCGGTAGTCGCGCTGCGTTTGTGGCGTATGCGCAAAGAAAATTTGGCGAAGCGCTATCTCGCGGCGCTCAAATCGATCGATTGGCACGACAGCAAAAAAGCGGCGTACGAAGCGACGCGTTACGGACGATTGATCGCGACGGACAGACGTCTCAAAGAGCTTTACGATCAGCTTTTGCCGCTTTTGGAAAAGTACAAATATAAAAAAGAGGTCGAACCGGTCGATCAGGAGACATTAAACAAATTCAATCTATTCGTGCAGGTGGCAGATGAGTCGATTTAGTTTCGAGTATCCGTGGGTTTTTCTGCTCATTATCGTGTTTATCGTCTGCGCCAAATGGTGCAAGGAACGCAGCAATGCACTTTTCTTCCCGCATTTGGCGCTCTTGACGGCACATGGCGCACGCAGAAGCTCATGGCTGTTTATTTTGAAATGGGTAGGTATCGTCATGGCGATTACCGCACTCGCTTCACCGGTGGTGACGCACAGCTTTATCGATAGCAAAAAGAAAGGGCGCGATATCGTACTGGTCATCGACAGTAGCGATTCGATGCGGCAGCGCGGTTTCGATCCGAACGATATTTTCAAAAGTAAGTTTGACGTGGTCAAAGAGGTGGTGGACGATTTTATCTCCCGTCGTAAAAACGATCGTATCGGTATCGTGACCTTTGCCGACGTGGCGTTTATCGCATCGCCGTTAACTTTTGAAAAAAGTTTTCTGCACGAAATCACGCAGATGCAACGTCTCGGTATCGCGGGAAAACGCACGGCGATCAACGATGCGGTGGTACAGGCGTATCGTATGCTCGAAAAAAGCGAAGCCAAAAGCAAGGTAGTGATTTTGCTGACCGACGGTATGGACAATATGAGTAAAGTAACCTTCTCCGAGTTGAAAAAATTGATCGAGAGCAGAAAGGTCAAGCTCTATACCGTCGGTATCGGGGGACCGGGCGATTACGATCCGAACTATTTGGCGGCGTTGGCGAAAGCGGGACACGGCGAAGCCTTCGCCGCTTCCAACGCCGATACGCTCAAGCGGGTATACGACGAAATCGATCGCATGGAAAAGAGCGAGATCAAAGCCAAAAAGGTGCTCAAACACACCTTTTTGTATATCTACCCGCTTTTTGTAGCGATCATGAGTTTGCTTTTCTTTATCTATCTGCGCAACAAAAAAGGAGTCTGAGATGAATTTCGTCTATCCGCACCTTTTTTGGATATTGAGCGTGCCTTTTGTCGTTTTTGCGATACTCGTTTCGACCGACAAAGACAAGTTGGAGCGACTGTTTAGCGACGAGGTGTTGCGCCGGTTGCGTGCCGGAGACGAAAGTATGCCGCAGCGTCTTCGCAATATCATTTTGTTTGCGGCGGTCTTTTTGATGATCGTCGCGATGGCGCGTCCCGTAGTGGACAAAGGGGTCAAAACGGTAGAGGCGAAAGGCTTAACGCTATTGACGGCACTCGATATTTCGGGCTCGATGCGCAGTCGCGACGTCTATCCCGATCGACTCGAATTCGCCAAAAAGAAAATGATGCAATTTTTTGATGCGACGGGAAGCGACGAGGTGGGCGTAGCAGCATTTGCCTACAATGCGTTTATGCTTGCGCCGTTCACTTCGGACAAGGAGACGCTCAAGTTGTTGCTAAAAGGGGTGGACGAGAGCTATATCAGTTTCGGATCGACCGATTTTTCGGCATTGGGACGTTTGGCGGCGGAGTTGCTCAAAGAGAAAAAACCGAAGATATTGACGGTTTTTACCGACGGTGGCGACGAAAAGGCGATAGCGGGATTCGCCGATATCGTCAAAGAAGAGGGTATCGATCTTTATGTGGTGCTTGTCGGTACGAAAAAAGGCGCACCGGTTTTGACCGAGGAGGGCAAACCTTATAAAAAGTCCGACGGTACGATCGCCATTACGCAGCGAAACGACGCGTTGGGTGAATTGGCGAAAAGCCTCGGCGGCGCATACGTCGTCGCAGGCAACGGCGAGAAGGATATGAAAGCGTTGGCGGCTGCGATACACGCCAAATACAAGATGCATTCGCAAGGTAAAGTGACCGTCGCGGATAGAACGGAGTATTTTTACTATCCGTTGGCGCTCGGATTGCTCTTTTTGTTGGTCGGTTTGAGCTCGTTCCCGAGAACGCAAAATCGCGTGTCGCATCTACGTACGAGAGGTGAAAAAGCATGATACGTATTATGTGTATAAGTATTGTTTCGAGTCTTCTCGTTTATGCGGGGTTGACCGATTTTAAAACGATCGAAGCGGCGCAAAAAGCTTACAAAACGGGAGAATATACAAAAAGTGCCGCGCTTTTTAACAGTTTGGACAAATCGCTGCCGCAAAAATCCTACGACTTGGGCAACGCTTACTACAAATCGGGGAATTACGACGAAGCGCTCAAAGCCTACGAAGCGGCGAAAGGCGAAGGCGTGGACGAAGCGCAGCGCCTGCACAACGTTGGTAATGCCTATTTCAAAAAAAAGGCGTGGGACAAAGCGATAGCGGCGTATGAAAAAGCGTTGAAAATTCGCGAGGACAAAGATACCCGCTACAATCTCGAACTCGCCAAAAAAATGAAGCAAAAGCAGCAACGGCAAAATAAGAAACGAAACAAGCAAAAGAAGCAAAATCAACAACAAAATCAACAAAACAAGCAGCAACAAAACAAACGGAATAAACAAAATCGAAACAAACAACAAAAGAAAAACGATAAACAAGACAACCGTAACAAGCAAAAAAACGAACAACAAAATAACGAACGTAAGCAAAACGATCAAAATCAAAACAAGCGACAAAATAACAAATCGCAACAACAAAGCGATAAACAAAAAGAAAAGCAAAAGAAAAAACAAAAAAAGCAAGGCGACAAATCCAAAAGCGGATCGCAAAACGATACGGCGTCGCAAAAGAAACAAGCTAACGGTACTTCGGGAAAACCCGAAAAACGCAAAATGAGCAAAGAAGAGAAGCTTAAACAAGCCGAACTCAATCGCCTGCTCAAAAAGATGGGCGGCAAAAAAGTGCCCGCGATGCTCTATCGTATGCAAACGGGCAAACCCAAAGAAAATAAAGAGATCAATCCGTGGTAACGGAAAAAAGGAAACTATCGATGAAACGTATTTTTCGAATATTTGGCGCGATAGCGATGATGGCGGCACTGATGTCCGGGTGGCTTTATGCGCAAAAAGTCGAAGCGGTTCTGTCGCAGTCCGAAGCGGTGCAAGGCACGCCGGTGCAACTGCGTATCGTCGCGGAGGGAGATAGCGTACACTTCCCGACAATCACGCATATCGGCGATGTGCCGGTAGAGGGCAGCAGCCAAAGCCAAAATACGTCGCTGCAGATTATCAACGGCAAAAGCACGGTGCGTCATACCTACCGTTTGATTCTTACCTTCACTCCCGAAAAGACGATGCAAATCCCGTCCTTCGAAGTGGAAGTGGACGGACAAACCTATCGTACGAAACCGTTGACACTACGCGTACTCAAAGCGGACGCACCGGCGGGAATGGGAGACAAAGCGCTCGACTTGACCCTCAAACTCGACAAAACCGAAGCGGTTGTCGGAGAACCCTTGACGGCAAACGTTTATTTTATGGTGCGCAACGATATCCGACTTTCGGACAACCCGCAGTATAATCCTCCGTCGTTTGACGGTTTTTTTGCCAAGGCGTTGCAAGAGCCGTTGCATTATGAAAAGGGAAATTACAGCGTGACGCAACTACGCTATATTCTCACACCCAAAAAAGAGGGTGATTTCACGATCGGACCCGCCACCGCGAAAGTAGCGTTGCTCGATACGAGTAGACGCGATATATTCGGACGCTACTATGCGACGATATGGAAAAGTTTGAGATCCAATACGCTTAACGTGCATATCAAGCCTTTGCCGAGGCAAAGCGATTTGGTCGGTACGTTTCGATTGGACGCGTCGGTTGACAAAAAGGTTGTCAAAGCGAACGAGCCTGTCAACCTGACCGTCACGATCGAAGGCAAAGGGGTATTGGACGATTTCGATATATCCGATTACGATATCGACGGCGTCACCGTCTATAGCGACGATGCGGAAGTGCAAAGTCGCATTGTTGACGGAAAAGTGCATAGCCGCTATGTCAAAAAGTTCGCTTTTATCTCGGATCGTTCGTTTCGTATTCCCTCTCGCAGTTTCGAGACGTACGATCCCGAGAGCAATCGTACCTCGACATTGACGATTCCCGCTTTCGATATCGAAGTAAAAGGCGCTGCGACGGGAACGACGGCGCAAACAAGCGCTTCGGGGAGCGCGACTCAAGAGGGCATCGTGCATACTGATATTCCCGTCGCAAATGATACGAAAACCGCCGTTGCAAAAGAGAGCGGTAGCGTCGGTGCGAGCATATGGGCACTTGTCACGGCATTTGCGGCGGGGATGGCAAGTATGTATCTGCTGAGCTTATCGAAATGGCGTAAGCTCAAGGCACCCGCTCTCTTTAAAAGCGAGGAGGAGGCGCTGAAAATTCTTTACGGTCATATCGGAGAAGACCCCGAAGTCGAAGAGACGGTACGAAAACTCTATGCCAAATTGCACGAAGGCAAAAAGGTGGATATAGACAAAAAAGCGCTCAAAGCGATGGTGGAGAAATATAAAAAATTAGAAATTAGAAATTAGAAATTAGAAATTAGAAATTAGGAATTAGGAATTAGAAATTAGGAATTAGAGATTTGGAATCGGGAAGGAGATAGGGACGTGGGCGTAAGTGCCGTACTTTAAGTGTATGCCAATCGTCGTAAGTGTAAGCGGAATTTGAATACTATTGGAAAAACGGCACTTCAAACAGTAGGCGGGAGGGAAAATGAGCGAAGCAATCGGTTTTGTCTTCGAAACGGGGATTGACGAGGCGATTGAAGCGGAGATACACGAAGCGGCGCAAGCGTATGAAGAGAGGGCGAGGTTTCTTTCGGAAGAAAGCTTTTTGGCTTCGGAAGAGAAGTTTGGACGTGTTGTCGTATGCGGGCGGGCGGCTTTTTTGCGTCGAATGATGGAAAGAGCTCGTTTGAAGGAAAGTGCATTGGGTATCGTTGCGCTTCCGGAGCAAAAAGAGATTGTGCGTACTTACGCTTTGCCTTCTCGTATCACCGAGGCGGTACGTGTGGCGTGCGAAGCGCAGCCGTGTGCTGCGGATATGATGTATGCAAACGGTACCGTCGTGCTTCACGAAGCGGTTATCGGCGACGCACCGCCGATAGAGCACTACAGCGGTACCTATCGCAACAGACCGCTTCGCGAGCGTATCGGGCTTTTTTGGAAGACGATACGCAAAGTGGCGCGTTTGCATCACAAACGCTTTCGTATCGTCGATACGGAGGAACGTCAAACGACACTTTCGGCGACGGGAATCGTGGCGCTTAATTATCCTAACGAAACCTTTGCCGCCAAACTGCTTAGCACTCAGATACATCCCGCGGACGGCAAAGTAACCTTGGTGATACTCTCTCCCGTTTCGGTCATGCAATACGCCGGCTATCTTTTTCGCTCTTTCGTAACGGGAAGCACACCCAAAAAGCTGCCCCGCGCCATGGGGTATATGCGTGCGCCGTCGTTTCGTATCGAGGCGGACGAAACGATCGAAGCGACGATGGACGGGGAGCGTGCGCTTTCGTTTCCTTTGGAGATAGAAGTGAAACAAAAAGCGTTGCAGCTTTGTCTGCCCGATGCGTTTTGGGAACGCGGCGCGCAACAGCCCAATGAAAAAAACAGTATCAAAATCGACCATCTTCCCGGAGATGAAGAGACAACCGCTTATTTGCAAAAACATATTCCGCTTTTTACACACGCTTCGCAGCAGCAGTACGCGTCGCTTTTTGCCAACTTAAGAGAAGAAGCGGCAACAAGTGCGACTTTTATGACGTTATTGATTTTGGCGACGCTGATTGCGACGTTGGGGCTTTTTATCGATTCGGCGTCGGTGATTATCGGCGCGATGCTTTTGGCACCGCTGATGCAGCCGATTGTTTCTTTGGCGATGGGGCTTTTGAGGCAGGACGTATCGTTACAAAGTAGCGCGGCAAAAACCATTGCCATCGGAGTTGCAAGTGTACTTTTTAGTGCCGCGTTCGTAACGTGGTTGACGCCGATGCACAAACTTACCGCGGAGATGGCGGGACGGCTTTCGCCTACATTGTTGGATCTTTTTGTGGCGGTGGTATCGGGTGCCGCGGCCGCTTATGCCAAAAGTAACGAAAAGATATCCTCGTCGCTTGCAGGTGTTGCGATCGCCGTGGCGTTGGTGCCGCCGATTGCCGTGGCGGGGATAGGCCTCGGATGGGGCGATTGGTCGATGTTCGCGTCGGCGTTTTTACTCTTTGTGACCAACTTGGCGGGTATCGTGTTGGCGGCGGCGGTGACCTTTTTGGTGTTGGGATACGCACCGCTGCATATCGCGCGTAAAGGCGTCGTGCGTTGGCTTCTCGTCGTTGCACTTGTGGCGATACCGCTCTATCGCTCTTTTGCGACGATGAAGGCGCGTACCGATATCGAAGCTTCTTTGACGAACAAAACGATAGCACTCCGTCGCCATACTGTGCGATTGCAAAAGGTTCACGGATTTCCGAACGACAACGGATGGCGTATCGAAACGGAGATCGTCTCCGACGGCATCTTGGATAAGGCGGAAAAACGAATGTTAAGAGAAAAAATCGAAACGGTTATCGGCAAACCGTGCGATATCACGGCGACATTTCGGTATGCGCTATAAAATGTTGTGAAGCGCGTTCGCTTCACTCATCCAACGATTCAACGCTTCCCAGCGCTCCTGCTCTATCATCTTTTTACATTCGCCCAACTCTTTTTCGAAAGCTTCGATCGCTTCGAGAAGATTGGCTTTGTTTTGACGGAAGATATCTTCCCACATATCGGGATTTGATTTGGCGATACGGCTCATATCGCGAAAACCGCCTCCCGCTAAAGCGACGATGCTTTCGGGATCTTCTTGGCGCATGACACTGTTGGCGAGCGCATAAGAGAGTGCATGCGGCATATGGGAGATAAACGCGGCATGTCTGTCGTGCGCTTCGGCATCCATATAAACCAGTTTCATTCCCAGCAGAGCGAAAAGTTTGACGGCGACGCGTCTTTGATGCTCGCCGCTACGTTCCAAATCGCACAACACGACCACTTTGTCGCGATAGAGTTCGGTAAACGCCGCCGAAGGACCGAATTTTTCGGTACCGGTCATGGGATGGGCCGTCACGTAATGTGCGCGATACGCTTCGGGGATACTACGGGAGATTTTGGCTTTGGTGCTTCCCAAGTCGATGACGGTACATCGATCGTGTCGGGGGCGAAAGGTTTCGGCGATAGCGATGATTCCGTCCACGGGTACAGCCAAAAAGACGATATCGCACATTTCCAAGGAATGTAGCGATTCGGCGATTTCGTCCACGATACCCAGATGTAGTGCCTCTTTGCAGTGTCGACGATTGTGATCGTAACCGATAAAACGACACCCGTCGCAAACCTCTTTGACGGCCAAGGCCATCGAACCGCCCATCAATCCGAGCCCGACAATCCCAATCGTCTCTTTTTTCATTCCCTCTCTTTTCGGTAAAATCGTAAGATGCGGGATTATAGCATTTTTTCATATGCCTCTTATTGAAAAAAAGATAAAATAGTCTCAAATCCTATTTAGAGGGAAGCGTGATGGTGCTTAGAAAAATACTCCTTACAAGTATAGCGATAGGTAGCGTCGCCTATGCGCAGAAGTTTCAACGTGTCACATTCGAGGGGCTCTCCTATATTTCGCCCGCTACGGCGAGAGATATTGCGGGGATAAAACCGGGTCAAAACGTCGGTATGGCGGAGATAAACGAAGCGATCGTCAAACTCTACAATCAGGGGTATTTCAAAGATATTCGTGCGGAGCAAGAAGGCAACACGCTCGTATTTCACGTCGAAGAAAAACCGGCGATAGCCAACGTGACGATCAAAGGTATCGACGAAGAAGAGGCGAAAAAACTTTTGGAAAATGTTGGTATCAAAAAGGGAGATATCTACGACGAAGGAAACGTACGCAAAGCCAAACAACTTTTGAACGATTATCTCCAAAGCAAAGGCAACTACGGATCGGTCGTCGAAGTGAGTGAAGAAAAAGTGGGAAAAAGCGCCGTTTCGTTGAAATTCGACGTCAATAAAGGCGAAAAGATAAAAATCAAGAAGATCAACTTCGTCGGTGCCGAATCGTTGAGTAAAAGCGAACTCGAAAAGGATTTGGCGAACAAAGAAGAGGATTTTCTCGGGTTTTTGCCTTTGCTCAACGACGGCGAAGTGAAAGTCGATCAACTCCGTTACGATGCGATGCGTTTGCGCGACACGTACATGAAACACGGATTTTTGGACGTTAAGGTGAGTAAGCCGTTGATGCGTGTCGATTACGGTTCTTATACGGCGGAAATCGATTATAAAATCGAGGAAGGACCAAAGTACGACGTTGGCACTGTCGACATCGTTTCCGATGTCAAAGGTTTGGATAAAAAACGGTTGTTGGAAGAGATGCATCTGAAGCAAGGAAAAGTGTTCGACATTTCGAAGATGCGAAAAGATATGAAAATGATCAAAAGTGCCGTGGAGGACTTGGGATACGCCTATGCCGAGGTCATTCCCCAAATGCATAAAGATCCTCGAAGCAAACATGTTTCCATCCGGTATCGTATCGAACCGGGACAAAAAGTCAAGGTTCACGACGTGCTTATTAGTGGAAACGACAAAACCAAAGACCGCGTCATTAGACGTTATCTCTATTTGGCGCCCGGCGACTATTTTAGCGCGACGGATTTGAAAGAGAGCAAAAGCGCGTTGGGAAGAACGGGCTTTTTCGAGTCGGTCGATATCCAAACCAAGCGTATTTCTCAAGATCAAGTCGATTTGCTTGTAAAGGTAAAAGAGACTTCCACCGGTTCGATCTCTTTGGGCGGAGGATACGGCAGTTATGAAGGACTCATGCTCAATGCGAGCATTTCGAACAAAAACCTTTTCGGATCGGGTATCAGCGGTAGTTTGGGATTCGATATATCGAAAATTTCGACCAGCTACAATCTCTCTTTCGTCAATCCGCGGGTTTGGGATAGTGAGTATAGCTTGGGGTTGAGTTTTTACAAAAGAAACTACGAATATATCGATTATACGGAAGATACGCTCGGCGCTTCTTTAAACCTCGGGAAACAGTTTGCCAGACACTGGTACGCCTCCGTAGGTATAGGATACGTCGACAACGAATCGACCTATAACGAGGATGCGCGTATCAGCGATATCCGACGTCGCATCTATAACGACCAGTATGAAAAAATTTCCGGATTTGCGGGAATTTCGTTTGACAATACGGACGATTACTATGTACCGAGAGAGGGGTATATCTTCTCGTTGAATGCCGAGTTCGCCACGTTGGACGGTGACGATTACAATGCGACGACCTATCCGGAAGGATATGGCAATTTTACGAAGATCAATTTTAAATTCGGTGCTTACTACGGTATGGCCGATATTGTCGATTACGATTTGATTTTGCGTTTCAAAGCGAGAGGGACTTATATCAAACGACGTAGCGACGACGAGAAGTTGCCTGTTGCGGAACGTCTTTTTATGGGTGGTATCGGAAGCGTCAGAGGGTATCAGCCATATTCGATCTCTCCTACGTTGCCTAACGGCGATCGTATAGGAGGTACCTACCGTACGTCGGCAAGTATCGAAGCGAGTATCCCTCTTTCGGAAGCGGCGAAGATGCGTTTGGCGTTCTTTTACGATTACGGTCTTATCGGTATGGATCCTGAGCCTTATACCGTCAATATCAACGGACAAAACGTCAGAAAATATTATGACGAGGACGACATTACCCGCTCATCCGTCGGTGCGGTTATCGAATGGCAGTCGGGATTTGGTCCTATCAATCTGGTCTTCGGGTATGCCCTGGATGACGAACCGGGTGACGAAACTTCGTCGTTCGAGTTTTCCATGGGCACCAAGTTTTAAATCCTAAAGTCGAACACGGTGCCACGGATGAACGGATATTAGAGGATACCCAGCGCTTTACATTTGGGAAGTGCTTCTTTATCTTTGAATACAACGGCAAAAGGTGCCGGTTTTTCCATCCCCTTTATCGCTTCTTTCGCCAAATGGAGCGATTGGTCGGCTTTTACTTCCAAAGTGGCGTTTTCATAAAAAAACGAAAGTGTAGCGTTGTTTGAGGCATCGTGTAGATAAAGCGTCAACGTATAGATAAAGCTTAGCCATCGAAATGTCTCTTTCGGAGGCAAAAGCGTTTCGTACGTCGCGTAGATATCTTCAATGACAAGGCGTTTGCCGTGCATACGTAACAACATGGCGACAAGCAGTATCTGACGGTGTGTCAAGCGGTAGTTGAGCTCTTGCATCGCGATATAAAAGGCATGTTGATGCGATTTGTAGATGGTAAGCGTATTGCCGATGTGGGAAAGACGAAGAGCGATTTTCAACTCGTTTTTATAATCGACGGTACCTTCGGGACAAGGCAGTGCGTCGCAAAGTGCCGATGCGATTTGGAACTTCGCCTTTTTTTTGTTTTTTTTCAGCGGCGTTTTAAAGCGTTCGAGAATCGATACGACGGAAGGGTTGATCTCTTTCGGAAAACGAAGATTTTCTTTTTTGAGCAGTTGTTCCAAAAAAACCCCTTCGCGTACGCCTACCGCAGAGACAACCACCTCTTTGGCCTCTACTTTGTCGAGAATGGACAAAAAGATCAAAGTTCCCTCGCGAATGGTATCAAAACGGCTCTTTTTGAGGTTGAAACGTTTGAGTCCTTTCGCACTGGTTGCAGGGATCGCCTGGAGATAAGGACGATAACGATTCGCTTCGAACGTATACGCGTGCAGCTTATCGAAGGGATAGGCACTTTTTTTCATGATGCTCTTTCCCAAAGTCCGTACCGTACCGCCGATACCGACAATGCGTTCGGATAGAAAATGCGAAGGCAACGTTTTCAGTTGGGTTTCGATATAGTGTTCGGCTCGGCGTGCGGCCTCTTCGGCGGTGGCGGCTTTGTCATAGAAGAGCTCTTTGAGCCTTACGGTACCGAGATCGATCGAAAACGTCTCGACGACTTTCCCGCCGCGGATCAAAGCCATATCGGCGGAACCTCCGCCTATATCGACAGTCACGGCATCCTCTAAGGGTAGCAAGTTTGAAGCGGCAATACCGCCGTACAAAGCTTCCGTTTTGCCGTCTATGATGCGTATGTGAAGATTGAGGTGTGTTTTTATCCAACGGACAAATTCTTTGGCGTTAGGAGCGTCTCTCAGCGCGGAAGTCGCTACGCATAACGTTTTATGTACATCGTATTTCTCGATAGTTTGCTTGAACGAACGTAGGGTGAGAAAAGCGCGTTTGACGGCGGGAGGTTGAAGATATCCGTTTTTCTCGTAAGCCCCTTCTCCGATACGAACTTTCGATTTTTGTTCGGCGATGAGGTGAAAACCGAAACGGCCGGTTTTTTCGTAGATAACCAGTCTGGCGGAGTTTGAACCGATATCCACGACGGCGGTTCGTTTGGCCACGTGTTTAACTCTCTTCTTGAAGTTTTTCGTATTTGAACATCAGCTCTTCCACGCTTTCGGCATTGTCGGGATCGGAAACGATACAGTCGACCGGACATACTGCGATACATTGCGGTTCGTCGAAAAATCCGACACATTCGGTACAGCGATCCGGATCAATAATGTATATAGGATCGTTTTCTTCGATCGCTTCACTCGGACATTCTTCTCTACATGCGTCGCATGCGATGCATTCGTCGGTTATCATTAATGCCAAAGTATGATCCTTTCGTAGGTGATATCTAAAATCGTTAGGGAGTTATAACCCATTAAAGCTTATGCTTTATTTAATCGAAGAGATGAGAGAAGGATGTGGCAAAAGAGCCGAAAGAATGTATCTTTTGGAAGCAGATTACTCTGCACCTTTGGGGAAACAAAAACGGTAGCCGCGTCTACGAACCGTTTCGATGGTAGTGATGCCGAGCGGTTTGTCCATCTTTTGACGAATTTGGTTGATGGCGACTTCGATGACATTGGGCGTAACAAGTTCGGGCTCTTCCCAGATGGCGTCGAGCAGTTGCTCTTTGGAGACGATTTGATCTTTGTGAATCGCTAAGTGTGTTAAGACTTCGAAAGGCTTACCCTTGAGTTCGATCTCTTTGCCTTGGTAGATGATTTTTTCCTCTTCCGGATTGATAACGAGATCTTCTATTTCAATGATATTCGAAGCGCCGAAACGGAGTTTCGCCTCCATCCGTACCAGCAAAATTTCTTCGTCGAGCGGTTTGCGTATAAAATCGTCGGCGCCGCTTTTAAGCGCTTCGATTTCACTCTCCTTGTCACGCCGCTCGGAGAGAACGATGACTGATGTTTTGTGCGAATTTTTTTTGATGTCGCCGATGATGGAGAGATGGCTTTGTGCACTTTTTTCGGGCCATGAGAGAATGACGAGATCGTAATTGCGGATATCCAAAAAGTAACGGCCATCTTGTAAACTTTCGGCTTTGTCGCACTGGTAACCGTTCTCTTCGAGAAGTTTGGTCAACGCTTCACTCTGTTCGGAATCGTTTTCAATAACGAGAACTCTCATCTATTTTTCCTCTGAAATTTTAAGTTATTTTTAAATTATAACACAAAACGGAGGGGTTTGTAAAAAAATTTTACTTTTTTTCGAAAATCCACTCTTTTGAGAGCGCTACGCGACAACGAGGCAATATGTCGGGTTTTGCGATTTTCAAAAAAAGCCGTTCGATTTGCGGATATCGGGTATGGAGCATTGCGGCCGTCTCTTCGACGGCTTCTTCGAGAAGCGAAAACTCACGTCGTTGCAAGAGTGTTTCGATATCTTGGACGATACGCGCATAGTCGAGAAAAGTCTCGTCTTTATCATAACGGTACTCCGCTTCCATATTTACGATAACACGTTGCGGATGCTTTCGCTCGAAATCGAGCAGTCCTATGATGAGATCGAGTGTGAGATTTTCGATGTGGATACGCATCAGACAACCGCTTTTTCTTCCTTGGTCACGAGGCGCACGATGTTGGGGATGTGTTTGTAAAATATCACGCCCGCGATAATCCATATCGGTGCATGCGGCGCAACCGGATAGAGCAGGTACGATGCGGCGATAAAAGCGACGAGCCCTATCAATGAAGAGAGCGAGGATATTTTCAGCCCTTTTGCCGAAATCGCCCACACGACAAGCGCAATGATGCCCGCAAGAGGCATCAAGAAAGTGAGTACGCCGAATCCCGTAGCGACCCCTTTGCCGCCTTCGAAGTTGAGGAAAACGGAAAAGCAGTGTCCCAATACGGACAATACGGCGACGGTGTAAAGTACATTTTCAGGAGCACCCGAAAGTTTGGCGACGGTAAGTACGAGTACCCCTTTGAACGCGTCTAAAAAGAGCGTGGCGGCGCCGAGCTTTTTGGCTAATTTAGGATCGCGTGTTTTGACGACGCGTAATACGTTGGTGGCGCCGATATTGCCGCTACCTTCGTTTTTGATATCGACGTGAGCGAAGATTTTAGCTAAAATATAGCCGAAAGGGATACCCGCAAGCAAATAAGCCGCCAAGTAAAAGAGTATGTTGGGATGGGTTAAAAAGTCCATGCAGTGTCCGTTTGTTGAAATTGATGAATCATAGTGCAATTTTAACCGATTTTTGTTAAAATAGCCGGATTTCAGAAGGATAGTGTAATGGATTATAAAGCGGAGATAGAAAGACTCAAACGCGAACTGCCCGTGACGGTGGTCGCGCACTATTATCAGCGCGACGAAGTTTTCGAGATGGCCGACATTACCGGAGATTCACTGGAGTTGGCTAGACGCTGCAAAGCCGACGACAATCCGTGGGTCGTCTTTTGCGGTGTCGGATTTATGGGGCAAAGCGTTAAGGTGATCGCCCCGGAAAAACGCGTATTGATGCCCAAAATCGCCTGCTGTGCGATGGCGCGCATGATAGACGGAAGCTATTTCGACGATTCGGTCGATTATATGGTTAAACACGGCATTGCCAAAGAGGATATTTTGCCCATTACCTATATTAATTCCGATGCGACGGTCAAAGCGAAAGTCGGAAAGATGGGCGGGTTGGTCTGCACCTCTTCCAATGCTGACAGAATCATTCGCAAAGGGCTTGAAAGCGGGAAAAAAATTTTATTCGTACCCGATCGCTGTTTGGGGCAAAACTTCGCCATCAAGATGGGACTTACATCTTGTGTCATCGGAGAAGGAGAGTGCGACCCCAAAAAGGCGGATATCGTCTGTTTCAACGGTTTTTGTTCGGTACATCAGCTCTTTACGCCCGACGACGTGGATTTTTATCGACGCAAATATCCGGATATCAAAATCGCGGTACATCCCGAATGCGACCCGAGTGTCGTGGCGTTGGCGGACTTCGTCGGTTCGACATCGCAGTTGATTCGCTATGTCAACGAACTCGATCCCGATCAAAAAGTGGCAGTCGGTACCGAATACAATCTCGTCCATCGGATGCGCACCAAAAACACCTATGTGCTCTCTTCGACCAAGCCCGAATGTCCGACGATGAACGAAACGACACTCGAAGATCTCTATCGTACCCTCAAATCGATCGAAGAGGGTGAGCCGATTAACGAAATCGAAGTTGATCCCAAAACCGTAAAATACGCGAATCTTGCGCTTGAGCGTATGTTGGAAAACTCCTAAAAGGCGAACGATGGTCGATATCGAAAAATTTGTCGAAGCGGCGGTAGCGGAAGACGTAGGAAGAGGTGATCTCTTTGCGCGTATCGCCGAAACGCGATACGTACGCGCCTATATTTTGGCCAAAAGCGACGGCGTGTTTGCCGGAAGAGCCTACATCGAGGTATTGGCGAAACGCTTTGGGTTGGAGTTGACATGGAACGTGAAAGATTCGGAGTCGTTTAAAAAGGGTGAAAAACTGGTGATGATAGCCGGAGAGAATCGTACGCTTTTGTCGCTGGAGCGAACGATTCTCGATATGGCATTGCACGCTTCGTCGATAGCGACGTTGACGGCGCGTTATGTCGAAAAACTCGAAGGAACCGGCGTCAAGCTCCTTGATACGCGCAAAACCAGACCGTTATTGCGAAATTTCGAAAAATACGCCGTGCGTTGCGGAGGGGGGATTAACCATCGTATGGGTTTGGACGATTGTTTGATGCTCAAGGATACCCATTTGGCAACGATAGAGGACTTGCATGCATTTATGCGACAAGCCAGAATGCGTATTCCGTTTACGGCCAAAATCGAGATAGAGTGCGAGACGCTTGAAAGTGCCAAACAAGCGATGGAAGCCGGTGCGGATATCGTTATGTGCGACAATATGGATATCGAAACGACAAAAGAGGTTGTCGCTTACCGCAACGCACACTATCCGCATATTTTATTGGAAGCAAGCGGTAACGTGGCGCTCGATACGATACGAGAAATCGCCGAGACGGGAGTCGATGCGATTAGTAGCGGTAGTATCGTCCATCAGGCGCAGTGGATCGATTTGTCGATGAAAATGGATGTGTAATGGGGATCGAAAGCGACAAAGCCGCAATGAACGCAATGCTCAAACGTTACGAGAGTGTGACGATTGTTACCCATCGCAATCCGGATATCGATACGATCGGTACGGGACTTGGTATCTATTTGTTGTTGAAATATCGTACGAAAAAGCGGGTGGAGATCGTTAACGAAAGCAAAGTTTTACCTCCTTATATGGATTTTTTACCCGCTTTTTCCAAAATCAAATCCGTCGCGAATTTCGAAGAGAGTTTGATAATCGCATGTGACGGCGGTGATGCGGAGCGTTTCGGCCTCGATTTGCAAAATCGTGTCGTAGTCAATATCGATCATCATCGTAGCAATACTCGTTTCGGAACGCTCAATATCGTCTATCCAGATTATGCTTCGGCGTCGCAGGTCGCTTTCGATCTTTTCGAAGGTATATTCGAAATGACGCGAGAGAGTGCGTTTTGTTTTTATGCGGCGCTACTTTCCGATACGCGTTACTTTACGACGTCGGCGGTGACTCGGGATGTTTTCGATGCGGCTTCCCGTATGCTTGCATACGGCGTTGATGCCGCCAAGGTTGCCGAAGCGTTGACGAGGCGCAAATCATTGGCGTCGCTACGTTTGTTGGAGCGGGCGCTTCATAGTTTGAAGCTTTATTGCGAGGGAAAGATAGCGGTGATGTACGTCACACCGGAAGATTTTGCCGCAACGGGCGCGAAGATGTACGATACGGAGGGAATAGCGGATTACGGCCGTTCTTTGCGTGTCGTCGATGTGGGGATTTTCGTGACGGACGAAGGAAAAGGCGAAATTCGCGTCTCGTTGCGAAGTAAACGATACGATGTAGCGGAAGTCGCAAAACGCTTCGGCGGCGGCGGGCATCGTCATGCGGCGGGGTTTCGACTGTTTTCGGTGAAAATGGAAGAGACGATCACCGCTTTGATAGAGACAATATGTAGTAAAAAGGAAAACGGATGAGAAGACGCAAAAGTAAAAAAGGGTTGGTTGCATTGATACTTTTTTTGGCGGTGGCGGGAGGTGCCGCAGCATATTTGTACGTATCTCCCGAATTTGAAAGAGAAACGCCGAAAATTACCGTTTCGGACAAGGTGTATTGGAACCGTCGCGATCCGCTTCAAATTACCGTATCTGACAATAGAGCGTTGATCTCTTGTAAGATAGAGATGGGAACGAACAATCGACTTCAAACCGTAGCGCAAAAGCGTTTTTCTAAAGGAAAGAAAAAAGCCGTCGTTTCTTTTGCGTTTCCGAAAAATGCGTTGGAAAATCCGAAAGCGAAGCGTTATACCTTACGTATCACGGTCACCGACGATAGTTTATGGAATCTTTTTCAGGGCAATACGACGACAAAAGAGATCGACGTCTTGATCGATGCCAAACGTCCCAATGTCAATATCTTGGCCAACTCTCGTATGATAGCGCAAGGCGGAAGTGCTTTAGTCGTCTTTCAAGCGGAGGATGAAACGCTCGATACGTTGTATGTATCGGCAAACGGTCATCGATTCGAAGCCCTTCCTTATAAGGAAGAAGGATACTATGCGGCACTGATTGCGTGGCCGTTTCGAGAGGAGACCTTCGAAGCGCAGATTGTAGCGAAAGACAAAGCGGGCAATATTCGTAAAGCGCATATCCCTTATTACCACAAAAATCCAAAATACCGCACCTCCTACATCAAAGCCAAAGAAAGCTTTATCAACGGAAAAATTTCCGACTTAGCCGCTTCCGATCCGGATTATGCCGACATTGACGATCCGATAGAAAAACTAAAAGCCGTCAATGAAAAGATGCGTGCCAAAAACGAAGCGTTGATTCATTCGTTGGCCTCCAACGTTTCCGATAGGAAGATAGAATATTGGCATATACGACCGTTTAGACCCTTGAGAAACGGAAAAAAGGTAGCCAATTTCGGAGACCACCGCTATTATTATATCGACGATAAAAGTCATGTCGTTTCGGAGTCGTATCATCTCGGATACGATTTGGCCAGTGTCAAGATGGCACCGGTTGCCGTTTCCAACCCCGGCAAAGTGGTCTATGCCGATGAAAA
>JALVPA010000043.1 GCA_027026055.1 Campylobacteraceae bacterium
GAAAGTTTCAAAATCGTTTCTCTATCATGATTTTTCTTCCTTTGAAATGCATTTGGGTATCGGGAAAAACCTCACGGACGGGAATTTCCGAGAGGAGGTTTCCCGCGGTGGCATTGATCTCTTCTACGGAATGTGTCAGTGGCAAAACGATTCTATCCGCTTCGTGACATCCTATAAAGAAAAAAAGAGAGAACGCAACCGAATACAACTTCGTCATACCGTATATTATAATCTTCGTTTCTGAATGGAAAAAACGGTTTACCTATTGACGCTAAAATAATATAAGTTAAAAAATTATTAAAGAAAAAAATTGTAAGTTTATTCGCCGTGATATCGGCATTGGGCACGTTTGCCGTAGCTGGAAGAGATATCGCTACCGTCGAACCCGCAGTCGAAAGGACGGCGGTGGAAGCGGCTTCTGCGGACAACGGCTTTTATCTGGGGATCGGCTATAGTAGAATGAGCGGCGATATCCGTAAAGAAGCGGTATTGAGGGGCGACGTATTGAAATTTGAAAACGATTACGATACGTTCATGCTGCAAGCGGGATATAAGATCAACGCCTATATAGCGGTCGAAGGACGTTACTGGAATACGATCGGCGATGCCGATACGACCGTACGTCGAAACGGCAATCCCGAAGTGGTGGCGGATAAAGATGCGTTCGATATGGATGGTTTCGGTATTTTCGTCAAACCGATGTATCCCGTGATAGAAAAGCGGCTCAACGTTTATGCGTTGCTCGGATACGCTACGACAAATCTCAACGGCGATTCGATGGTAAAAGAGTACACCGGCGCCACCAAATTGCTCGATGAAGACGGTTTCGCTTGGGGTGTAGGTGCCGAGTACAGTTTCAACGACAACCTTTCGGTCTTCGTCGATTACACCTCATTGTACGATAGCGACGATAAGACCAACGGTATCAAAACCGATGCGCAAGTCGACGGTTGGAATTTCGGCGACACCTACAAATTCTAATCGCTCCCGGGTCTAACCCGGTTAACCGCATTTTCCTCCGTTACACCCGTTCTCCGTTATACTGAAACTGTTGTGATAATCGCATAATTCGCATCGGTAGGTAAGTAGAGTCGTACCGCTGCATCCGCCGCCGCGCTTGTCGGTAAGAAGGATACTCTTTTGTCGACATTTGGGACAAAAACCGCGTTTTATCGTATGATATTCGTGCGATTTTTCTTTGAAATAGTAGACGCTTACGGTGATGATGCCGATAAGTGTAAGAAGCAAAAAAATCAGCAAAAAGGGATCCATCTTTTTCCTTTTCAGGAGAGATAATCGCGTAGAAGCGATTTGCGTGTTTTGTAATCGGGAAGATAGTGTTCCACCAGAGACCAAAAGTTGTGGGAGTGGTTCTTGTGGACGATATGCGCCAGCTCGTGTACCACGACATAGACGATCGCTTCTACGGGAACTTTACAAAGCATGGTATTAAAAGAAAGCACATTGTTCGACGAACAACTTCCCCACTGTCGTTTGGTCTTTCGATAACGGATTGCAGTGAAAGAGAGTTTCATCGTTTCGCTATACTCGTAGACTAAAGGCGCGATAATCTTTTCGGATCTCTTTCGATAGAAACGGTCGAGGGCACGATGGAGTGCATCGTTGTTTTTCGGTCCGCGATAGACGAACGTCTCGTCGTTAAAAAAAAGTGCGGCGTGTTTTCGAACTTTTTCGTATTTCAGGGGATAGGCTTTTCCCAAATACCAGATTTTCTCGTTGTCGTCCCATTCGGGATAGCGTCCTTTTTTCATCAAAACGGCATGTCGCGCACGATTGATCCATTCCGATTTTTCGATCAAAAGACGTTCGGTTTCTTCGGGTGTAAGACCGGGGGTAGTGATGACGATCGTACCGTCATTTTCGATTTTTAGGTAAGTATGTTTTTGACGCGGCTTGACGACGACCGTATAACGGGGCAACAAAAACGTCATCAGTCTATACGTACGTCGTCGCTATAGTGCGCTTCGCTGACAATGCGACCTTTTTGGTCGTACATGACGGCGCGTCCTTCGCGTTTGTCGTTTTTGAAAGGCATGGTATACCAAATTGATCCGTCGGGGAAATAGGCTTTTTGTATACCCTCTTTTTTTCCGTTCACATAAGGGGTTTGTAATACTATTTTACCCTCTTTGTCGTAAAGTGTCTCCACACCGTTTTTCAAGCCGTTTTTGATAGGGACGGTAGAGGTGAGTTCGCCTTCGGGACCGTATTTTTTCAGCAAACCGTTCAAACCGCTTTCGTCGTCCATGATAAATTCGGAGCGAATACCGCCGCCCGTGAAATACTCTCGTTTGATCTTTTTCCCGCTCAAATCCGGAGATTGACATCCGACTGTCAAGAAGAGCGAAAAGAGAAGAAAAATCGTTTTTTTTATCATCTATTCGTTACCTTTTTTATATATCGACGTTTTTTTGTTTCTCTTTATAGTATACAACGAAACAGCTTTGGCAAATCATTCGCAAATAGTCCGAAAATCAATTTAATCCATTTAAATTATGTTATACTATAAGTCATTTCGATAATCGGATAATAAAATGAAACGATTTTTTTTCGTTGTAACGATGATAACGGTAATGGTAAGAGCGGATTTCTTTTGGGTGGCGTCGATGCAAAAGCCGAGTGAGTGGAAGCGTCAGAAAATTTTTGAAAAACGAAGTTTCGGCAACCTTACGCTCGATATTCATCGCAGTTGGTCGGAGGGGATGGCGATCACAAGTTATACGCATGCGCCGCGCAAATGGACGTTGGTGACGAGCGAAGGCGCTCGGATAGAGGAGCAGGCGACGATAAGCAGACGCTATATCCCCGAGTTAACGGCGGCAATCGCGCATTATAGCGCCGAAGGGTTCTATCCCGTAGCGGTAGAAAACGGTGCGGGCGAATGGGTGGTTTTGCTTCACAAAGGCGGCGATACCAAACCGACGCAACTGGTTTACGGTAGAGACGAAAAAGCTTTTTACGAAAGATTGATTGCACTACACCGACGACATTACGAAATCTATGCCGTCGAAGCGGAAGAGGGATATTGGCTGGCGATTGTCAGCCGCGAGCCTTCGCAACATATGCAACATCTTTTCCGTGCCCAACAATGGGAAGCGGTAGAGCGCTTTTTGCGTAAAGAGTGGCGACAAGGCTATTATACCCGTTTTGCCGAATACGGTTTCGACGGCTGGGTGGTCGTTACGCAAAAGTCGCGATATGTACGCAAAGAGACAATCGTTCGAGCGACGCGTTACCGCCCCTTTCGCGAAGCGATCGCGAAGATGTGGCGAAAAGGGTATCGTATCGTCGATATCGGGCAAGGACGCCGATAATTGGGCAATATTTTAGATAAAAGTGATACAATATATTCAATTCGTCTTATGATATAGAATTATACAATCAAATCGAAAGGAGCGTACGATGAAACGATTGGCTACGATATGTGCGGCGGCGGTCGTATGGGCAAGCGGCGTCTATGCGGATGACTTTTGGGTAGGGGTTTTTGCCAAGGATACCGGATTTACGGCGCAGTCATATACCACAAGTACTTCGTTGTCGCATTTGCGTAATGCAATCGAAAACGAGTGGAACAAAGGCTACGACGTGATCGATCTCTCTTACGGCCACGATGCGTGGCTCGCCGTCTATGCGGAAAATGCGGGTTATACCAAACAAGCTTATATGCATAGAAGGGATCTCAAGCGCTTCAAAAAAGCGGTCGAGTCCTACGAAAAGCAAGGCATGCATTTGATCAATATCGAATACGGTGCGGGCGAGTGGGTCGGTATCCTTGCCGCAGGCGGCAAACAGAGCGATCAAGAGTTTGTCTATACGCGTTATTTCGAGGAGTTCGAAAACCAAATCGTCAAACACTGGAAAAGAGGATATATGCTGGTGGATGTCGAGGCGGCTGAAGGGTACTGGACGGGTATTTTCGCCAAAAACACCGGCTTCAAAAACGAAGCTTACGTTATCGTCGACGAATGGGACGATGTCATCGATATGGTCAAAGAGAAATGGAAAGAGGGCTATCGCATCGTCAATATGGAGTATGCCGCCAGCGAATGGTTTTTGATTTTCGCACATATGCCCGAAGCGCGCGAAGAGCTTTTCGCCAACAACGAAGAGATCGAAGATTTCAGAAAAACGATCAAGAAAAACTGGAAACGCGGTTATATGTTGGTCGATGTGGCGAACGGTAGGGACTAAACGGCATGCGCTTGATGCATTGCCATTTGCATCTCGATTTGCCGCATATAGAGACCAAAAAGGGGCGTCGCGCCGTCTTGAACGCGCTTAAATCCCGACTCAAAACACACAATCTCTCCGTCTTGGACATCAGCGGCGAATATGTCAAAGAGGCCGATTTGGTGATGGCGTATCTCGCACTTGACGCCGCGTCCGCCGCACGTCAACGCGACGCTATCGAAGCGTTGATCGAGCGTCACTTCTGCGAATTCGAATACGAACTGGTTTGCGAAGCGCTCTAAACGATCGCTTTTTTTTCGAGCTTTTCTACGATACGGTCGGCGATGCGCAATGCGTTGGCATAAATTGTCCAAGTATAAGGCGTCGAACCGCCTGTGGGCATAAACGATGCATCCGCGACGAAGAGATTGGGGATATCGTGCGCTTGGCAATCGGCGTTGAGCACGCTGGTACGCGGATCGTCGCCGAAACGGCATCCTCCGGCGATAAGATTTTGCGGCGGCAGCGGCGAAACGCTTTCGACGATCTCTTCGGCGCCGAGCGCCTCCATCAAGCTGCGACACTTCTTTGCGATATGTCGCGCCACTTTCATATCGTGCGGATGCGCCCCGATACGCAGTTTGCCCACCGGCATCCCGAAGCGGTCTTTGTAGGCGGGATCAATCGTCACGTAACAGTCGGGGTTGGGCAACCAATCGTTGAAGATTTCGAAACGGATACGTTTGCCTTCTGTAAATTCGCGACGTAATTTCCGTGTCAACGCGTCGCCCCAAAGAAGTTTGCCGTCGTCGCGATAGCTTCGTTTGAGTGCGCGCGAAATGATGTTTTGGTGTTCGAACATCACCTCGACCAATCCGCCTTTGTAGTGTCCGTGCCACCAATCTTCGAGAAAATACCAATCGAGTATCGAGCGGTTGACGAAAAGTCCCGGTTGCATCAACGCCTCGAAATCGAGCCCTTTGCGTCTTTTGCGATAAAGAGTCCCTTCTATCGCGCCGCCTGCGGAAAAAACGAGATGTTTGCCGAGTTGCCCGCTACTGTTTGCCAATCCCCGCGGATGCGCTGCATTGGCGGAATTGAGAAGCAAGCGTACGCTTTCGTGCGCTTGCGCCGCGACGACGAAAAGGCGCGCTTCGATGCGCCCTTTTTTGCCGCTGATCGTATCGACGGTTTCGGCGTAGGCGACGCGATCGGGACGGTCGGTATAAAGCTTGGTAACATGGGTACGGCTGAGCAACGCAAGCTTTCCCGTTGCCATAGCGGGTACGACAAACACTTCTCTACCGCTGCCTTTCGCGCCGGAACTACACCCGTAACTCCCGCAGAAGTTGGAGTAGTAGCACGCTTTGCGATGCGCATTGTCGCGCGAAAGCACGGCGCGCGGTGTTACGAGCGGCGTGACGCCCTCTTTTTTGCAGACGGCGTCGAAATAGGCGCTAAAGGCGTTTTCTTCGGTCGGCGGATAAGGGAAATTACCGTTTTTGCGCGGCGGCTCGAAAGGATGAGGACGGAAATCGCCGGAGATACCCACGAGTCTTTCCGCCAGATCGTAATAGGGTGCGAGGTCGTCGTAATCGATAGGCCAGTCGACGATGTTCGCACCTTCTATCGCACCGAAACGACTCAAAAGTTTGAAATCGTCCGGATGCATACGGTGAAACATACCGCTCATCAAATTGGACGAACCGCCCACCAGCGTACCGTTGAAAAAGCTCCATCCCGATTTGTAGGTGGGCGTAGCCTCCCATCCGTTGTCCGTTTTTTGTTCGATGAGGTGGTATTCGTCGAAATAGTTCGGTGTGACCAACTCGCGGCGACAATAAGCGATTTCGTCTTTGGTGAAATCTTCGCGTCGGATATACGCTCCCTTTTCGATCAATGCGACACGATAGCCCGCTTGTGTCAAGGTATAGGCGACGGCGCTACCCGCCGCGCCCGATCCGATCACCGCTACGTCATAGGACATCTTCGAGATACCTCGCTTTGGGGTGCGGCTCTCCGCCGCGCGTATGTAAGGCCTGCCATACGATACCTTTGGGATTGGCACCGTAAACGGGTGCGCCGAGCATTCCTTCCAATGTCAACGTTAAAATACGAGAAAGCCAATCGCTACCGTAACTTTCGTTTTCGTACTTTCTAAGCGCCGACTCTTTTTCTTTTTTCGTATAATGCAAAAACTTCCCTTCGGTACGCTTATCAAGCCTTTCTGCGCCTTCGACGACAAATCGACGAATATCTTTGTCGTAAGAGGGGTGAAAAATCGCCTTTTGCAAAAACAAAAGAGCCCCGACATTTTCGGCGGAAGGAAACCGCGTCCCCGCAGGAAACATATGCGCTTGTACCGCGGCGATAAGCGCGCGTACGGATAGAAAGCGTCGATAAAGCGTGTCGTCGGTATACGATACGGTAGTTTCGGCTACCAGCGGTGCGGCGGCGTTCAACCCGGAAAATAGAAGAAACTCCCTGCGTTTCATGACACTCCTTTGCGATATCGTATGGATTATAGCACATCTTGTGTGTAGTGTATGTGGATAAGCGTCGA
>JALVPA010000044.1 GCA_027026055.1 Campylobacteraceae bacterium
CTATGGCGGATAGTTTGATACAAAAGGCGAAAAATGCGGGATTGACGCCGATTCCTGCGGATAAATCCGCACTACAAAAGCTGATCGACCCCAAAGGGATTGTCACACCCGAACGCGTAGCGTTGGGAAAAAAACTCTATTTCGATCCCAGACTCTCCAAAAGCGGTCTTATTTCGTGCAATACCTGTCATAATTTGGCTGCAGGCGGTGTAGACGGCGTACCGGCAGCCATCGGTCACAAATGGACGGCGAATCCGCACCATCTGAATTCGCCGACAGTCTATAATGCGGTGTTTGCTTCTCGCCAGTTTTGGGACGGACGTAGCCCCGATCTCGAAGATCAAGCCAAAGGACCGATCCAGGCAGCACCCGAGATGGCGGCAAAACCCGAATTGGTAGAAAAGCGTGTCGCTTCGATCCCCGCCTATGTCGAAGAGATCAAAAAAGCGTGGGGTAAAGAGGCAAAAGCCGACTTCGAGACGATTACCAAATCGATCGGTATTTTTGAACGTACGTTGGTGACGCCTTCACGTTTCGACGCTTTTTTGGAAGGGGACGAAAAGGCATTGAGCAAAGAGGAGAAGGAAGGGTTGGCGCTCTTTATCGACAAAGGATGTGCGGGATGTCATACGGGTGTAGCGCTTGGCGGCGGTATGCAGCCTTTCCCGGTGGCAAAACCTTACAAATATGCGAATGTAGGCGATTTTAAAGGCGATAAAAACGGTATGGTCAAAACTCCTACGTTGCGCAATATTGTCGAGACAGCTCCTTATTTTCACAACGGTGCGATTTGGTCGTTAAAAGAAGCAGTGCTGGAGATGGGACGTACGCAACTCGGTACGGAGATCTCCGATGCCGACGCGCAAAAAATCGTTGCGTTTCTTAAAAGTTTGACGGGGAAAAAACCCGAAATCCTCTATCCGCAGCTTCCCGCGATGACGGAGAAGACCCCGCGCCCGGATACGGACTAAAAACGGCGACGGAAGTCGCGCGTTTAAATGAGGAATGAAGAATGAGTAATGAGGAACCGAAGAGGGTAGAGGGTAGAGTGAAGAGTGAATAGTGAAGGGTGAAGAGATTCGGTGTGTTTTTTGAACGAGTGATTTTGGAGGCGGGGTTTTAACCCCGCATTTGCGGGACTGAAGCCCTACCTCCCTACTGAAGAAATAAAGAATGAAAAATCGAAGAGTGATGAGTGAAGAGTGATGAGATTCGGTATCTTTTTTTGAATAAGGAATGAGGAACCGAGGTGGTGGGTGCGAAATCTCGCACTTTTTGAATGAAACGTTTCGGTCGGTTCTATGAATATAAGTTGCGGTGTTCTACCATCGCACAGAGGTTTTGCACTACTTTCATCCCCGCATTTTTCGCCTTTTGCGCCGCTTCGTTGTTGACCAATCCCAGTTGCCCCCAAAAGACCTTGACATCGCCACGTTCGATACATGCGTCCGCAATGGCGTCGAAAGCGGCAGGTTTCCGAAAGATATCGACCATATCGACGCGTTCGGGAATCTCCGCAAGCGAACGATAGACCTTTTCTCCCAAAATGGTGTCTCCTTTGGGATAGACGGGGATGATTTTATACCCGACGTTTTGCAAATAAGCCGCGACTCGGTGGCTAGCTTTACTCTCGTCCGGCGAGAGACCGATGACGGCGATGGTTTTGACCGTATCGAAAATCTCTTTGATCTCTTCTTTGTTGCTATTGACGGTGGGAAATTCGCATTCCATGCTTTATCCTTACTTTCGATATAATTTTGACAATTATTACGCAGGATGACTAATGGTGGACTTAAACGGGATTTTAAAAGCGAACGAAAGGCTCGAAGGGGTGGTACATCATACCCCCTTTTCTTATGCGCCAATACTCAGCGAGATGAGCGGATATCGCGTCTATCTTAAAAAAGAGAATCTTCAGCACACCGGCGCTTTTAAACTTCGCGGCGCATTCAATCGTATTGCGGCGCTTAAAGAGGAAGGCTACGACGGCGGTGTCGTGGCGGCGAGTGCGGGCAATCATGCACAAGGTGTGGCGTTTTCCGCCACTCATTTCGGATTGGATGCGACGATTGTAATGCCCGAATCGACACCGTTGACAAAGATTCAGGGGGTGGAGCGTTATGGAGCAAAAGTGGTTTTGCATGGCGCCAATTATGACGAAGCCTATGCTTATGCGCTCGACTATGCGAAAGAAAAAAACGCCGCATTTGTGCATCCTTTTACCGACGACGAGGTGATAGCAGGGCAAGGTACCGTGGCGCTGGAGATGCTTGATACGGTTAAAGATCTCGATGCGATCGTCGTACCCGTCGGGGGCGGCGGTTTGATTGCGGGGATGGCGACGGCGGCAAAAGCGATCAATCCCGATATTAAGGTTGTTGCCGTCTCCGCCGAAGGTGCGCCCGCGATGCGACTCTCCTACGAATCGAAAAAAGCGATCGATACGATCGACGTGCGCACCATTGCGGACGGAATAGCGGTGAGAGACACTTCGGAAAAGACGTTGGCGTATATCTTGAAATACGTCGACGATTTCATTGGGGTGTGCGACGACGAAATCGCCTCTGCGATTTTATTTTTGTTGGAGCGTCAAAAGGTGCTGGTCGAAGGTGCGGGCGCGGTCGGCGTGGCGGCATTGATGCACGGCAAGATACGCTTACCCGAAAAGAGCAAAGTAGGGATCGTACTTAGCGGAGGCAATATCGACGTAACGATGCTTTCGCTCATTATCGAAAAAGGTTTGGTCAAAACGGCACGTAAGATGAAACTGCGCGTTTTGCTTGTGGACAAACCGGGCGCATTACACGCTTTTACAAAAATTCTTAGAGATGTAGGTGCCAATATTGTTCAGATCGGTTATGATCGTACCTCGACCGATTTGGAGTTCGGCGACGCGCATGTGAGCGTTGCGTTGGAGACCAAAGGAGATGCGCACCAAGAGGAGATTCGTCGAAAGCTCAAAGAGGGCGGATTTTCGTTTGAGGAAGAACATTAGAAATTAGAAATTGGGAATTGGGAATTGGGGGTTGTAGGGTTTGGTAGCGATTGATTTGGGATCTAATACGGTGCGTGTGGTGGAGTTCGATTGTCTTAGAGAGATTGTGACGGCAGAGTACGAAAAGATTGTCAAAACCGCCGACATGCTCGAATCGACGGGGGTGATCGACCATAAAGCGGTCGATCGTATTATTTATGCGATTCGAGAAGCGCAGTATAAGATCGATTTTGCCGGACAGCCCTTAGTAGCGGTGGCGACGGAGGCATTGCGTAGAGCGAAAAACAAAAAGACGGTTATTGAACGTATCGCCCGAGAAACCGGTGTACAATTTGAGATTATCGACGGAGAAAAGGAGGCGACACTCACGCTTAAAGCGGTGCGTTTTCGTCTTTCGAAGTTACATTTGGCTGCGCGTTCGTTTGTCCTTGTCGATATCGGCGGAGGATCTACGGAGATTGTTTACGATTATGAAGGCGGGCAGGTAATTTCAAAAAGTTTTCCCGTAGGGATTGTGACCGCTGCACAGCAGTACCCCGTTTTGGAGGAATTGGATAGGGCGCTTACGAGGATGATGTTGCCGATGCGGATGTTTGCGGCGGAGATGCATGCGACTTACGGTACGACGGAGCGTTATATCGCCACGGCGGGCACGCCTACGACGGTGGCGGCGATGAAGCGGGGGCTTACCTATGCGACCTACGATGCCAAAAAAATAAACGGCACGACATTGACCAAAGAAGAATTGCCTCGTTTTTTGGAACGTTTGCTAAAGATGACTCCCGAAAAACGCGAAGAGACCGTCGGTATGGGCAGGGGCGATTTGATAGCGGCGGGAATCTTGATTTTCGAAAAACTTTTTGAAATCGTCGAACATGATCGATGTATCGTTGTTAACGACGGTTTACGAGAAGGGGTGGCACTCGAAGCGTGCGGCAAGTAAAAAACCGGAGCCGAAAGAAAAAAGAAAGAAGAAATCATTCAAGCAGAATACACACAAAAAGGCTCCGGTATCTTCGAGGTGTCAAGGGGGAAAAGCCTGCATTATCACCTCACGAAACAGTATATCTTTTTTCCCACCGCTTTGTAGATGATTCAAATCAAGAAAAAGAAAAATTAAGTCCCCTTTGGTTACATTGAGAGCAGCTCTAATAAACTTTTGCTATAATCGGGCTAAATTTCAGACAACGGAGTGTGTGACCATGCAGATGAGTGGTGCGCAGATGGTGTGTGAGGCGATCATCGCCGAGGGCGTCAAGACGGTTTTCGGATACCCCGGCGGTGCGATCATGCACGTTTACGACGAGATATATAAACAGAAGTCTTTCGAACACATATTGACTCGCCACGAGCAAGCGGCGGTCCATGCGGCGGACGGCTATGCGCGTGCGACCGGCGAAGTGGGCGTGGCGATGGTAACGTCGGGACCCGGTTTTACCAATGCCGTGACGGGATTGGCGACGGCGTATATGGATTCGATTCCTTTGGTGGTCATATCGGGGCAGGTACCGTTATCTTTAATCGGAACGGACGGCTTTCAGGAGATTGATGCCGTAGGTATCTCCAGACCTTGTACCAAACACAACTTTTTGGTACGCTCTATCGAAGAGTTACCGCGTATCTTGAAAGAGGCGTTCTATTTGGCGCGTAGTGGACGCCCGGGACCGATTTTGGTCGACATCCCCAAAGATATCACGGTGGAAACGGGCACCTTCAAATATCCCGACAGGGTGCATATCCCGACCTACAAGCCGACCTACAAAGGCAACAATCGTCAGATCGAAAAAGCCGCCGAAGCGATCAAAAAAGCCAAAAAGCCGTTGCTGTATGTCGGCGGCGGTGTGGTGCTCTCCGATGCCTATAAAGAGGTGCGCGCCTTGGCGGAAAAGACGCAGATACCCGCGGTGGAAACTTTAATGGCGCGCGGTGTCATGGGTGCAAAAAATCCGTTGCTTTTGGGTATGGTCGGGATGCACGGCAACTACGCTTCCAATATGGCGATGAGCGAGACCGACTTGATTATTGCGTTAGGTGCGCGTTTCGACGACAGGGTGACGGGTAAGCTCAGCGAATTTGCCAAGTATGCCGATATCATCCATGTCGATATCGACCCCGCCAATATCGCGAAACTGGTGGATGTCGACTATCCTATTGTCGGGGATGTGAAAAGGGTGCTTGAAAAGTTGTTGCCGATGATGGACGATGTCAACCCCGACCGATACCGTGCATGGAGAGAGATACTCAAACGCTACGACGAATTGCATCCGCAAAGTTATGTCGATTCGGATACCGAAATCAAGCCGCAATGGGTGATCGAACGTCTCGGCGAATTGGTAGGCGAAGAAGCGATTATCACTTCGGACGTAGGGCAGCATCAGATGTGGGCGGCGCAACACTATCCCTTCGACAGACCGCGCCAGTGGATAAACTCCGGCGGTTTGGGAACGATGGGATTCGGCTTTCCGGCGGCGATCGGCGCCAAACGCGCCAGACCCGACAAGACGGTAATCAATATCACGGGAGACGGTTCGATTTTGATGAATGTGCAAGAGTTGGTTACGGCGGCGGAGTACGACACGCCGGTAATCAACGTGATTTTGAACAACCGATTTCTCGGGATGGTGCGTCAGTGGCAAACCTTTTTTTACGAAAAACGCTACTCCGAAACCGACTTGAGCTTTCAGCCCGATTGGAAAGGATTGGTCGAAGCGTGCGGCGGTATAGGTTACAATGTCACGACCAAAGCGGAGTTCGACGAAGCGCTTAAAGACGCTATCGAGAAAAACAAAGTTTGTTTTATCAACGTTGCCGTTAGCCGTTTTGAGAATGTGTTGCCGATGGTGCCAGCGGGTGGAGCGCTCTTTAACATGATGTTGCCGCCCAAGATAGAAAACGACAAGGAGGAACGATAATGCCGAAAAACAAAACGCAAAACCAACGACGCGTCATCTCCGTTGTCGTGATGAACGAAAGTTCCGTCCTTGCGCGTGTAACGTCGCTTTTTGCGGGGAGAGGCTACAATATCGAGTCGTTAACGGTTGCGCCGATCCCCGATAGCGATATGTCGCATATCACCATCGAAACGAAGGGTAACGCCCGTGTGATGGAGCAGATCACCAAGCAGTTGCACAAACTCATCCCCGTCTATAAAGTCATCGAACATGAAGAGATGGTCGAAAAAGAGATGGTCTTGGCGAAGTTTCCGATTGCCGAAAACTTGAGCAATATCGCGGCGTTGGCGTCGGCATACAACGGTGGTATCGTCAATGTCGGTAAAGAGATGGTGGTCGTACAAGTGGCGGACGAACCCAAACGCGTACGCCATTTTATCGAAGCGGCGCAACGTTACAACCCCTGTGAAATCGTGCGTAGCGGCGTTGTTGCGATGGAGCGATGATCCAAAGCCTTATAGAGAGATCGCAAAGAAGCTATATCGATAAAGGGAGGGTGTATGCCCAATTATACATTGTCGGAAATCGCCGAAAAATTAGGACTTCGTTACGAAGGACCGGAGCGAAAGATCGTCGGTATCCAGACGCTTGATGCGGCGGGAGAAACGCATCTGAGCGTCTTTCACGATACCAAATATCTGCAAAGTCTCAAACGTACCAAAGCCGCTGCCGTTTTGGTCGATGAAGCGTATGCGGCGTCGGTACCGGAAAATACGATAGCGCTTGTTACTCCTCATCCCTATTTGTCTCTTGCCGAGGCTTCGGCACTTTTTGCACATCCCGTCAAAGCGCACGAAAAGTCACCG
>JALVPA010000045.1 GCA_027026055.1 Campylobacteraceae bacterium
TGAAGATACTGCGAGATATCTCCGTATGTCATATCTACAATGCCCGGGAAGTGCGAGAACTCGAACTCAAGGGCTACAGCATAGTCGAAGGGTTGCTCAAACGCTACGAAGTGCTTCTCGAACCCGACAGCGAAGCGTTCTTGAAACTGTTGGATACGGGTAGAAGCGATTGCTTTTTGTGCGAACGCTTAGTCGGACGCCTCGGCGCCAAACAGGTTGCGGCCTATCGCAGCGATCTGTCATATTACGAAGCGCACAGCGACTTTGAACTCATAGAGCGCTATTTGCGCATCCGTTTGCTCATCGACTATATCAGCGGTATGACGGATGATTTTGCGTTGCACGAATATCGTACGATTTACGCTTTGTAAAAAATTAGTCGTTATCTTTTGCGTAGAGAAGTTGTTTGACCGACTCTTTGTTGAGTTTTTTACGGATCGTTTCGCTTAAATGCGTGTAGCGTGCCGTATCGATACGTAGCGCTTGACAAATCTCTTCATCGGAATATCCGTCGATACGTAGAAAGAAAATCTTGTACTCTTTTTTGGTAAGTTTGGCTTTCAGTACCTTTTTTAGCTCCGTTTCCGGCAGCGGAACGCCTTTTGGTTTACGTACATACGATGCAATCGCGTCGGCGATAGGGGAGGATACGGAACTCATCGTATGCGCCCCGTCGTTTCGTAGATACGATCTATCTCGTTTTGCATCGTTTCGTGTAACTTCTCGAACCAATCCTCCGACGCTTCGGAGACATCGATGGTCGGTAAGAACTTGTAATGAATCGTTCCGCTATGTCCCGTACGTTCGTGTTCGTTGAGTACCCATTTGCTTCCCGTGATAATGACGGGTTGCACTTTGAGCCCGAGTTTTTCGGCGATCAGTTTCGTACCGTTTTTAAACGGAAGCAGTTTTTGACCTTTAGCGCGTGTCCCTTCGGGAAAAATCGCCACTTGGCGATGCTTCTTTTCCAGCGACTCCTTGACATCTTTAAAAAGCCCCACGAGTCCCGCTTTGGAACTTCTATCCAACGAAATCATATCGCCGTATTTGAGCAGATAGCCGTACCAGGGCGTTTCGAAAAGCTCTTTTTTGGCAACCCAACGCAGATGATTCTTTTGCAACGCTTCCATACCGACGATATCCATGATGCCTTGATGGTTCATTACGACGATATCGGCTTCGGGATCGAGTGTGCCTTCAGCAACCGCTTTGGCACCCATCAAAAACATATTGAGGCGGTTGAGATAGTGCATCACCAGATGCTTTTGCTTACGAAACACCATCACACCGGGTATCATCAAAGCGGCGACCACCGTCGATATGACCGCCGCTCCCCAATAAAATCTAATTTTTGCAAAGATTTTCATTTTTGACCCATCCTACGATACCTTTTTTGTATTCGATTTTATAGAAATCGCGCCGCGTGCCGAGTAACGACGTTTCGAATTTCTTCGGTATACGCATACTGATATTGGCGTTTTCCGTCGGCAAAATATACAACGGTGCCCCTTCTTCGATGCAAATACGTTTATGCGGAACATAAAATGTCAAAAGTGTGACGAACGCCACCGCCGCCAAAGCCAAGTAAAAAAGATCGCGATAGAGTAGAAAAAGCAGCACGAATAGCGCCGTCAAACCCATAAAAAAGTATTTTTTGAGTTTATCGAAATCGTTCTCTTTCGGATTGAGTTCCGATTGTCCCGCGACACGCATGTCGATCAAATCGATCGGTACCGAGATCTCTTCGAAATGCTTTTTGAGGGTATTGTAATAGCTAAAGCGAATCGTTTGCTTTTGGGCCGGCAACACGACATAAAGCTCTATCGTAGCTTTGGCGTGGTGACGCTTAAAATTTTCCGTGCCTTGTTGCGCAAAGCCGGGAAGCTTGATTTCGTCCAGATTGGCTTCGTACGCTTCGACGGAGAGTGTCGCCAAATAGTGCTTTTCGTCGAAATGCGACACTTGGTAGTTTTTGACTTTCAGTTGTGTCGCCAACACTCCGCAAAAATCTTTCGGCGGTGCCGGAAGCGCCCTGATAGGAACGGAAACGGCATCGAGCAAAAATTTTCGTTCTCCCAACGTGATCAATACACGCGGCAATACGACGGAAACCTCTTCAGGGGC
>JALVPA010000046.1 GCA_027026055.1 Campylobacteraceae bacterium
AATAGGCGTAGTGGATGTTGGTATTATGCAAATAGAGCTTTTCGGGCTTCGAAAAAATTGCATCGCCGCGCGTTTTGGAGCGTAAGATGGTAAACACCGATCCCTTATCGAGATAATCGAGATAGCGGTAGAGCGTCTCTCGGTCTATCCCGATTTTTCGACTCAGCTCGGCAATATTGATCTTGTAGGGTTCTGAGAAGCAAATGAGTTTGATCAGTTTTTTAAGATTGACAATATTGTCGTAACGGATGGTGTAGATAGAGGGCAGATCGACTTCGATGACGGTATTGACGACCCTCTCCAAAGCCGACCGATAGAGTGTGGGGTTTTCGAAATAGAAAGGATAGTAACCGTTTTGCAGATACTCGCCCCAAAACTCCAACGGCTTCAGACGGCTACCGAGATCGAGGGCGATCTCCATATGGTGCGCAAAGATATCTTCCAATGAAAAGACGGGAAACGTCTCTTTGGTTTTCATCTCGAGAAACTCACGGTAAGAGAGCCCCTCTACACGATACAGAGCCGCTCTTCGACTAAGATCGGCTTCGCTTTTTTCCAACTGCAGTGCGGATGAGCCCGAAAAGATGACTTGCAGATCCAACAAATCGTAGATATTTTTGAGTTCCCGTTCAAAATTCGGATATTTGTGGATCTCGTCGATGGCAAGCAGCTTTCCGCCGGTCGCTTCAAACGCTTTGGCAATCTGCAGTAAAGAGCTGTCGGATATCTCTACACTATCGGCGCTAAGATAGAGTTTTTTACCCAGAGGGAGATCGGACATCTTAAGATGTTGCAAGATAAAGGTCGTTTTACCTACGCCTCGCGGTCCGATAATGCCGGTGAGTTTACCGGAAAGATCGATGCGATGGGCAAAATAGCGATAAAAATCGGTTTGTACACCGGAGAGAAGACGGATAAAATTTTCTTTTAAAACATCCAAAATCATACGCTATTGTAGCATTTTGTCGATTAGAACCTCAATAATTGTATAATGTTTGTAGGATATATCCTACATTTTACCATTATGTCGCTACCGCTCTGCCGAGTTTCTTTTCGACCGAGGCGACTTTTTTGCCCAAGCGTCCGACGGGACCTTCGCGCCAGTCGATCTTGATGTTACAATAGACCCTACCGCAGCTTTGTTGCAAGAGTCGGTAGGCTTCATCGATCAGCGCCAACGCTTCGCCCGTCGTTTCGGTCTCGATAATGGTGCCCATCGGCGTCATCTTATACGCAACGCCGCTTTTGTCGATAAGGTCGATCACTTGCGCGACATAGGCGCTTTTGCTCTGTGTTTTTTCGGTCGGGAACATAGCAAACTCTACCAGCGCACTCATTGTTTACCCCCTCTCACGCATCGTACCGCCAACACTCTATCTTTGCGCGAATGCTCCGCCTCGCCGTAGCGCATCGAGATATACCATGCCTCTTTTTGCGGTGCGTCGGCAAAAGGGGTCGCCGTCCAAAACCAATCGTCCGAACGTACTTCAAAACCCGCTTCCAGTGCCGGTCTGTCGCGACTCAAATCGACAATCGTAAAAAGCTCGTAAATACTCGGCAGACGCCAATCGTCGAAACCGTCCAAAACCAAATCGTCGCAATAGGCTTTCGCCTCGTCGTAACTTTTCGATATCTCTCCCACGTCGGCATTGTCTTGCCAAACAAGACCGCTCTTTTCATCGAGTTTGGAGGTGGGCTGCGCCCAAAGTGTCAATATCGTTACCGTCCACAATGCCATAACGCGTCTCATTTTACACCTCCTCTCGGTTCGACAATCTCTTTGACGCATCTTACCGCATGGTTGGTACGTTTGTAGCTGTAATAGGTCTCTCCCGTACGAAAATCGATCGTCCACGCGCGGTCGAAGTTGGCGGAAAAGGGCGTCGCGCTCCAGTAGCTCTCTTCCGCCGTATATTCGAACGGTGCGATCACGGCGGGACGGCTTTTGGCGTAATCGACAATAGAGAGCAGTTCTTCAAATGATGGCAATCGCCACCCCGTCATCCCGTCGAGTTGCAATCGTTCGCAGCGTCGACGCGCATCCTTCCAATCCTCCGAGCTCTTCGCCGACGCGGGCGTATCCTCCCAGTAGATACCGTTACGCGTATCTTTCACCACGGCCGAAGAGGCCGAAAGCACACCCGTTACTACCGTCACTGCCATAAATATCTTTGTCGATTTGCACATTGTCTCGCTCCTTTGTCGTTTCATTATAGCACAACCCTATTCGCGTACCTCGTAGTGAAGTTTCAACCCCTCTTCCGTCATGACAAAACCCGAAATAAAAATCTTGCCGTCGTGCACCATTTTGTGATGTTTGGCGCAAAGGGGGATGAGATTGTATTTGTGGTTTTTGCGCACATGATCGATATAGCCTTTTTCATCCGCCAGATGTTGCGGTCGGATGTGGTGCACCTCTTCGACTTTCTCGTTGCACAACGCGCATTTGGTAAGATAGAGTTCTTTGTGATAGCGGCTGTTTTTGCGTCGCCTCAACGTTTTGACGTCGCTCTCCTCTTTTGCCAAAGTATCGCGAATCTCTCGCGCCATGCGCAAAAACTCTTCGTCCATATGCAAAGAGCGCGCAAACTCCAATCCGTAAAGCGTATCGCCCCTACCCGGCTGTAAGACGCGATTATAGATCAACGTATCGTTTTTTTCGTCGTAGCGAATCCCCAGATGCAAAAAAACCAATGTGTCGGCTTCCCTCAGCGCTTTGATGTCGCCGAGTTGGTGCAGATGCGTAGCGAAGATAAAATGGGCACGCAGTTTGAGTAGTTTGAGGATCGCTCCGGCGACAATCGCCAGCGCCGATTGGGTTTCGGTGCCTTGCGATATTTCGTCGCCGAGTACTAAAGAACGGTTGTCGGCACGGCTAAAGATGTTTTTGAGCTCCAGCATCTCCACGGTAAACGTCGAGAGCCCTTTGTAGAGATTGTCTCTGCTGACGATGCGGGTAAAGAGCTTGTCGTACAGCGTAAAGCGCAACTGCGCCGCAGGTACGAAAAAGCCCGCCTGCGCCATGATGACCGAAAGCCCCACACTCTTCATCAGCGACGATTTGCCCGAAGAGTTGATGCCGTAAAGGAGTATCCCGTCCACATCGTTGCCGTTGCTGACGTTGAGTGTGATATGGTTGTGCGTCGTGGCGTTGCTCTCGCCCAAAAAGATATCGTTGGGCACATAAACACCGCGCTCGTCGTTCGCTTCGATAACGGGATGGCGCAATCCTACCGCCTCGTAGAAGTTACCCTCTTCGATGAGAGGGCGCACCAGGTTCATCTTCGTCGCGCACTTTGCGTTCGAGACCGCCACGTCCACATCGGCGATAAAGGCGACAAGTTTCTCCAAAAGCAGTGAAAAACGCTTCTCCAAAAGCGCCAAACTCTCCGCATAGCGTTGCTTGACCAACGAGACCAACTTCACCTGCGCCGCTTCGTAGTTGCGCGTGATCTCTTCGAAAAGGTCGCTATGGAGTTTGACACTGTTTTTGAGTTGTTTGAAACGAAAATCTTTGAAAAAGTAGTGCGTCCCCTCTATCGTCACGAAACTCTCTTTGAGTCTCTTTTCGATCGTTGCGAAACGGTTTTTCGTCAGTTGAACATAGTAGCCTTCGCTTTCGAGATAGCCCACACTCGTGTATCGTGTCGATTCGCTAAAGAGTTTGTCTTGCTCGAAAAGCCTTTCGATATGCTCTACGACGCGATCGAGTTTGGCAAGCTCGTCTCGCTGTTTGGCGACAATCGCGTCGATCATCGGATAGACGCCGTCTTTGAAGAGATTGTCGTCTATCTGCTCGATACGGTACTTGGCGCAACGCTCAAGTTCGAAGGTCTCTTCGAGTACGCGCAACATCTCTTTGCTCTCTTCGACAAGCCTCTCCTCGGTTTCTATATCGCAACGGTTCGCATCGGCGAAGAGGCGTGTTACCGCTTCGAGCGACATTGCGATATAGGTGAGCTCCACGGGATGAAGTTTGCGCAGTTTGATGCGCCGCAAAATGCGTTCGAGATCGTAAATCTGCTTCAAGTGTGTTTCGAAACGGTCGACGTAGGGCAAGAGCTTTTCGCTCAGATCGTAACGCGCTTCGAGAATGTCACGGTCGCAAACGGGATTGAGCAGTCGCTCTTTGAGCAGCCGTTTGCCGAATGCCGTGGAGGTCTTGTCGATCAACTCCAACAGCGTTACCTCGGAGGGATCGCGCGAGATGACGGAGAGCTGTTCCAAGGCATTGTTTCCGATATACATGTAGCGGCTGTCGCCGAGAAATATCGGACGGTTCATCTTTTCGACGATGGTTTCGTCGTGTTCGATGATGAAATCGATCAAAATTGCCAGCGCTTCGGTCGTGTAGGGGTAGCGTTCGAGATCGAGATACTCGATGGGAGTCAAAAAGGAGTTGATCTCGAAGATGCGTTTGAATAGCGCGTTTTGGTAAGCGACTTTGCAACGTTTGGTATTGAAAGTCGTCGAAAAGGTCCCCAACTCCAGATAACGAGACAGCCACTCTTTGTCTATCGTGTCGTCTTCGAGTGTCACGATCACCTCGGAGGTGTTGTAGCTTTGCAGCAACGAAAAGGCTTCATCCAGCGCATAGGTTTTGTCCTCGCGTCCCGAGTGAAGTTCATTGCAAACGGTCTTGCCCGTCGTAACGTCGATGGCGGCATAGCCTACGGAGTAGATACCTTGATTTCGATCGACAAGAAGCGAAACGATGTTGTTTTCGGTCGGTTCGGTCTGATACTCGAAGTTGGTCCCGGGAGAGACGATATTGGCAATGTAGCGCTTGACATTGGGCATCTCTCCTTTTTGACGTACCAGCACCACGGTATACTTTTTGGCGTCGATCAATTTTGCCAAATAGCGATCGATGGAGACCGAAGGCACACCCGCCAACAAAGGATTGGAGACGGAGTTTTCGAGTATCGCTTTGTTTTTGCGCGTCAGTTGGATGTTGAGCAGTTCGGCGATCTCTTTGGCTTTGCCGATCTTGAGGGTGTCGTTGTTGACTTCGTAGACTTCGAAAAAGCTGCCGATCTCCATCAATACCAACGTGTCTTTGCCGTAGCGCGCTTCGAAGTGGCGTTGGAGATCGAAGTAGATTTCGGTGAGGAGTTTGTTTTTTTGCGAAAGTATCTGTGCCGCCGTCTCCACGCTTGTCCCTCTTGTAAAATCGCGAAGATTGTAGCACGAAAGGCGTTAAGGCGGGGTAAACCCGTCAAGGAGTTACCACCCTTCGGAGATACCGACGATACGCCATCCCTCTTTCCAACGACGCCAAATCATCTCGCCCAGCGCACCCCAACCGTTGGCAAGATCGTACGCCTGCGCATCGTAGCGTTTCGTTTTGGTAAACGTCCCTACCCAGTCGCCGAAGCCGTAATGCAGATCGGTCAAATAATAGCCTTCGCGCCACCTCTGTTGCATCAGTCGATCAAACTGCGCCCAAGTACGCGTACGCTCGATCGTTTGTATCGGTGCGTGTTTCTTTTTGATCATCGTCGCGATCCAGTGCCCTTCGTAGTAGCGAACGAAATCTATCACGTACCCTTCCCGCCACATCGCTACGATCTTTTTGCCCATCCGATCGAAGTGATCCTCGATAATCAGTTTCGGCACCGGCTTGCCTTTGGCAAAAATTCCGACAAAAACCCCTTCGCCGTAAGCGATCTCTATCGGCGCTTCTCCCTCGGCAATCTTACGGCGCAATAGTTTGAAAAACACTTCTCGATCGCCGCGTACGGCATAACTTTGTCCTCGCATACCCGTATCTTTTTCAAAGACCGCCGCCCAACGCGTGTAGCCTTGCGAAAGCGCGATCAGGTCGTAGCCTTGACGCCATCGTTTTTCGATGGCGCTCGCCATTTCTTCCCACTCTTTCGTCACTTCGTAGGCTTGCGCATGTTTGGGAATCCCTTGCGCATAATAGACCACCCACTTGTGCGCCGCCGACACAAATCCGTAAGGCAGTAGCCATATCCATACCATCCATAGCCATCGTCGCATCGCACCCCTCCTTTGTCGCTTTTTTATAATCCTACCGCCACCCTCCTGAAACAATGCTTTAATTTTATTTATAATTATAAGAGTTTTCTATCTATAAATCTAATTTGTGTGTTGAAGAACAGGAGTTTCGGGCGGCTTCGTTTACATTGCAACGGATGATACGAACGCGACAAGTCGAAAAATCGCCTCTTTTTAAAGTAATGCATTTTTGCCATCCGTTAGCGTTTTGAGCATCGACGGTTTGAATGCGTTACCCAAAAAAGATCAATCCGTAACAAGGACTTTTAGAAAAAAAGGGTATAATACCGTCCCATTTTCCGCAATCGCAATGCGGAAAAAATCCAATCGGGAGTAAGCATATGCCTAAAATGAAGAGCGTAAAAGGTGCGGTGAAGCGCTTCAAGGTCAAAAAAAGCGGCAAAATAAAACGCGGTACGGCCTATAGAAGTCACATCCTCACCAAAGTCGACGGTAAACACCACAGACAAATGAGAGCGCCCAAATATGTGGACGGCGCGGACAAAAAGAACGTCAAAGAGATGATCGTAGGCTAACGATCCGACACGAATGAAGTACGGTTCCCCCGCATATCGGGGCAAGTTCGAACATACGG
>JALVPA010000047.1 GCA_027026055.1 Campylobacteraceae bacterium
CACGGGTAAACGGCGCGCTTGCGACACCGAAAAGCGATGCGGGAACACTCTCCTCTCCCAGACGCACTTGCAACCATCGCACCGGTCTGATAAACTCTTCGTGCAACGCACCCCAACGCATCATTTTGCCGAAAGGCATCGACTTGACCCACTTTTCGACCATCTCGGGAAGCACGTCGCGCGTAGGTTTGCCTTCTTGAATCTTTTGAAAATAGAGCACTTCTTGTTTACCCTTTTGCGCACGTCCCAGTTCGGAGACCTCCACACCGCACTTACGCGCAAACCCGAGAGCGGCCGGTGTGGGCTCTCCGTCTTTGAAAGCGGCATGCACCGGCGGTCCCATGAGCTCGATCGCGCGATCTTCCTGGCGTGTCGCAATCGCATCGTGAACAATGCTCAAACGTCTCGGCGTATAATAGAAGCGAAAATCGCTTGTTAATTCGTATTCCGCCAAGATCTCTTTCCAAAGCGCTTCGATTTTATCTTTGATTTTCAATAAAGGAACGGCGGGTAACTCCTCCACACCGATTTCGATAAGTAGCGGTTGCGTCATCGTTTACCTCTTTTGCTTGCGGGAAATTAAGAGAGATTCTATCCAAAAGTTGGTAAATAGGCGGTTATCTTTCCTCTTCCTCTTTCAAATCGATACGTCGTCCCTTGTCGTCAAACTTGGAACGAAAGTTATTGCGCACGATGGCAAATGTCATCCATGCAAAGCCGACCATCGCCACAATATAAAAGATGTCGCCGATACTCACGTTAATCCCCTTTTCGGACGCATAAACGCCTCTTTAATTTCGCCGCCAAAGTTTTGCCGCAACGCTTCGTACGCAACGATACCGACACTTACACTGAGATTGAGGCTACGTCCCATCTTGCCCATCGGTATCGTAATGCACCGACCGGGATGCGTACGTAGTAGCGCCTCATCCAAGCCCGATGTCTCCGATCCGAATACCAGAAAGTCCCCCGGCGCAAAAGAAGCTTCGAAATAAGGCTTATCGGTTTTGGTGGTTGCCAAATGGGTGCGCTTGTCTATCGGATGTGCTTGCAAAAATGCATGCAGACTCTCCCACACCACCAAGTCGAGATGTTGCCAATAGTCCAAGCCCGCACGCCTTACCGCCTTATCGGAGATATCGAAGCCCAAAGGCTTCACGAGATGCAAGGTTGCGCCGAGATTGACGCAGAGCCTGCCGATATTGCCGGTATTTTGCGGGATTTTCGGTTCTACAAGAACGATATTAAACATACTACAATCTCTCTTTTAGTACTTGTAGCGCCTCCGTGACAAAAGGTAGATAATCGTTTTGTTCGCAAAACGCCTCTATGCCTTCGGAAAGGAGTTCCTCTTCCGTTTCTTTAAGTCTTTCTATCAACGCCTGCTTAAAGGCACCGAGATGTTGTGTCGCCACCTCCCACACCTCATCGGCATCGATACCAAAGTAGTGATGCACGATCACGTTTCTAAAGTCCACAACGACACGGTACTCCTCTTCAAGTTCCTCTATACGCAACAGTCGATTGCTTGCTTCTCCGACGATCTCAAACTCGCGTATGACGCTATCCCACGCCATAAAATCGTGCAAAAGTCGTTGCGCATTATTATAGCGCTCTACAACATGTTCGATTTTTGTAATGGCGACATATATGTCGAGAAGAAAATAGAGTGTGCTTCGCTTAGACATAGATCATCTCGTCACCGATACGATGTCGGATAAATCGATGCATCGTATCCAAATAGCCCAAATCGACAGATCTTTGAAGATGTTTTTCCAAAAAACGCTTCGCCGCCAAGCGTTTCATGAGAGATTTTTCTCGTATCGATACGATGGCGAGATCGACATCGCTGTTTTCCGTCGCCTCGTCTCTGGCAAAAGAGCCAAACAGCGCAAGACTTTCGATACCGTATCTGTTTTCCAATAGCGGTTTTAGCCGGCGCAATGTGTCCAAAACCTCTTCTTTGCGTTTCATATGACTATTATAGCATACTAAAAGACGATGGTTTTGTTACCGTTGATAAAAACGCGATCGTGCAGCACCAGATCGAGTGCGCGCGAAAGCACCGTCTTTTCGACATCGCGTCCGGCACGCTGCATAT
>JALVPA010000048.1 GCA_027026055.1 Campylobacteraceae bacterium
GACCGTTTTCTTCGACATAGACGCCTATCGTACGAAAATTCTCTTTTTTCTCTTTCGTTTGCAGTAGCGTATCGACATATCGAGGTGTCAGCCAAGCGCGTGTATGGTAAGCGCGTATCGCTTCGGTGAGTGGTAGTATCTCTTCGGTGAGCCGAAGTCGTATCTTGTCGTTGCGAAGCAGTTTTTTTACTTTTTTGGAGATATGCAGATTTTCGAAATGCAAAACGGCGTAGCTAAATTGAATTTCGGGCAGCAATACCTCCTTGTCTCCGAAAGTATCGCTAACGGCGACAAACCCCGCTTTGGCCTGTGCGATATAAAACTCTGCAGAGAAATCTTCACTGTAGTAATAATTGTGCCGCGTATCGGAGTAAACGTATTTTTGCAAATAGTCTCGATCGAGAAGTTGTTCGTAAGCGATAGGGGAGATTCCATAAACGACATAACTCACTTTTAACATCTCCTGCTACAATGTCGCATCGAGTATTTTATCTTTGGCGGCGTCTATGAAAATCACCGTTTATCTCATCGACAAAAAAACGAAAGACACCCTTTATGCGCCTCTTACGGCGCATTATATCAAAATCGCACGTAGTTTTGCACAAGTGGAAGTAAAAGAGATCTTCGACAAACGCATACACAAAGCGCAAGAGCATTCGTCCGAGTCGGCGCAAGAGAGCTATACCGACGCTTTTTTGCCCTATTTGGGAACGGGATACGATATCGCATTACATCCGGAAGGCAAAGAGGTCGATTCGTTTCGATTTGCCGAAATGCTTAAGGATAAGATGCGTATAAACTTCTATATCGGCGGCGCATACGGCTTTAACGAGGATTTTTTGACTAAATGTAATCGTACCGTATCATTTGGTAAAATAACGTTTTCGCATAAATTGATAAAACTTGTCCTTCTGGAGCAGATTTACAGAGGATTGAGTATCAATGCCAATCACCCATACCACAAATAGGATAGGAAATGTTGACACATGAGGAAATGAAATCTTTCGAAAAAAAGCTTTTGGCGCGTAAAACGCAGATTTTGAAAAATCTCAACGATACGGCATTCGAGCTAAACGGCATGCGAGAGTTGGAACTTAACGACGACGGCGATTATGCCGCAGCTTCTGTAGAGACGACGGTCGACAGTGCGATTTTGGAGCAACAACGTAAAGAATTAGCCGAAATTGAACTTGCTTTGGATAAAATAAAAAACGGCACATACGGTGTGTGCGAAATGTGCGAAGAACCGATAGGAAAAGCGCGTCTCGAAGTGAAAAACTTTGCACGGTTTTGTATCACCTGTAGAGAAATCAACGAAAAAGAGATGCAAAAATAGATCGGTCTCAGTTTCCGAAAAAGGGAGGAAAAAGATGGTACGTCTGCTTTTGTATATTTTTGCGGGTATTACGCTAACGGGTATCGTAGGGGTAGTGACGCATATGATCAATCCCAATAACTACCTGATAGAGGTAATGGGGTTGCATTTGAACTTTCCGATTGCGGTATGGATCATGCTGCCTATGGCGCTTTTGTTGCTTTTTAACGCGGTTCATATGAGTTTTTACGGAATAAAAGACTATATGAAGCGTCAAAAGTGGCAACGTGACGCCGCTACGCTCGAGGATGCGCTCTATTGGGCTGTTTTGCACGAACCGAAAGAGCAAAAGTATCAGGTTGAAGATATCAAAAAGTCGGCGACGCTTCTAAGCAAATCGCACGTTGACGTGGTGGACGGTGTCGAAAGTCTCAGCGACAGATTGGCGCGTATCGTCAATATCGTCAATAAGATTAAAAACGGCGAATATGTCGATCTCAAAGAGCATAAGCTCGCCAAAGTATTGAAAGAAGGCAACCCCTATCTTATACAAAACAGGCTTAATCGTCTCGAAAACGAACCCGGATTCGTTCAAGAGGTGATGCGTTCTTCCTCCAGATATTCTCCGCAGGTACGTGCGCAAGCGCTTGAAATTTTTGCAAAAAAAGCGACGTTTGCGGAAGCGAAAAAATACGCGAAAGTTTTCGATGTGAAAAATTTCTTCGTAATGTTGGAACGTTTGGATAAAGAAGAAGAGTTGGAACTTACCGCCGATATCTTGGACGAATTCGTCGCATCGCTCAAACTCAAATGTAGCGATTTCGTCAAAATTGCCAAAGTGACGAAACGCCATTTCAGACCGGACGAGAATCTTTCGATTTTCAGACGTTACCAAAAAGAGAATCCCAAAGCGCAAAACGCTTATCTCTATTTGCTTTTTGAGTATGAAATGTTAGACGAGATTGCCCGTTATCTCGACGAACAAGAAGAAAACGAGTTTGTGAAGTTTAGAGCGCTTTACGAACTGAAGAAACTCAACAAAGGCTTCAAGCTCGAAGACCTTATCGATCCCGAATCTATCTGTCGTACCGTGTAAGAGGTGCGATGCAAACGATAGATTTTTCCAAACCTCTTTACGCCTTGGCGCCGTTGGCGGGTTATACCGACTTGCCTTTTCGTTCCGTTGTCAAACGGTTCGGTGTCGATCTGACCGTCAGCGAAATGATTAGCTCCAACGCATTGGTGCACAATGCCAAAAAAACCGAAAGAATGTTGCAACGATCGGAAAGAGAAGAACCTTATAGCGTTCAAATAGCGGGTAGCAATCTCGACGTGGTGCGTCGAGCCGTCGAGATAATCAACGAACGCGAAGGCATCTCCTGTATCGACCTCAATTGCGGATGTCCCGCTCCCAAGGTAGTAAACAATCTACAAGGTTCTTCGTTACTGACAGATTTGCCTCAAATGGGTAAGGTAGTCGAAACCATCAAGCGCTATTCGAATAAACCTTACACTTCCGTCAAAATGCGTTTGGGGTTTAACGAAAAAAATCATATCGAAATCGCCAAAACGGCGGAAGCGGCCGGTGCGGACTTTATCGCGGTACACGGTCGCACGCGTGCCGGACGGTATAAAGCTCCCGTCGACTACGATGCGATACGCGAAGTGAAAGAAGCGGTTTCCATCCCCGTCATTGCCAACGGTGATATCGATTCGCCGGAAAAAGCCGCACGGGTGCTTGAATATACCGGTGCGGACGGCATCATGATCGGACGTGCCGCCGTCGCCAAACCGTGGATCTTCGCGCAGATCAAAGAGGGGATGAAAAACCCTACGCCCGATCTTATCAAACGCGTCGTACTCGAACATTTCGATCAGATGTTGCATTATTACGGAGAATACGGTGCGATAATATTTCGAAAAAATCTACACGGATACTCGAAAGCGGGTTATAGCAATGCCACGGCTTTTAGAGATGTCGTCAATCGTATTACCGACCCTGTAAAAATGCGTGAAGAGATAGAAAAGTTTTTTTCTCAACCGCTCCGAACGTAACAAATATAAAAAAGAGATTTTTTCTTACAATTTTAATCTGTTTTATTGGACAATTTAAGGTAAAAGTTGATTTAACGGAATGCAATGAAGATAAGATACTTGAATACACTAACGGTTCCCATAGCCGTACTGACGCTTCTTTTTACTATTTTTTCATTTCTCGTGTTGCAAGAGAGATATGAAAAGATAAGCGCTTTGAACAAATTAAGCAATGGTGTTTCGTTTGTAAGTACAGTGACGGAATTGATGCATGCGTTACAGGTTGAACGAGGCGAATCGGTGGGCTATTTGGCTACGGAGGGAGAAAAGTTTTCAAAAGAATTGTATCAAACCAGAAACAATGCCGATCGATTGATTCGCTTACTTTTTGAAACATACGAAAACACAAAGAGTTTACATTTTGAAAGTTATCGCTATCGATACGAAATCTTGCGTCGACGGCTCGGTATGCTTGAAAAAATTCGCAAAAAAGTAGATGAGTTGGCTATTTCACGAGACAAAGTATTACGTTACTACTCTTTGATAAACGAGAAAATATTGGATATTTTTGCGGAGACGATAGAACTTTCAAAAGAGCCGAATATCACAAAAGAGCTTTTGGCATTGAGCAGTTTGTTGGAGATGAAAGAGATAGCGGGGTTGGAGCGAGCGATAGGAACGGAGATACTCGGATGCCAAGAGAGAGAGGAAAACACTTGCGATAAAGAGCGTGAAACGCTCACGCAGTTTATTGTTTTGCACGCGAAAGAGGATATTTTCGAAAAATATTTCAAACGTTTTGCAAACGGTGACTTTCAAAGATATTTTACGGAGCGTCTCGAAAACGCACCCGATAACAGCTTGCGAAGATACGAAAAGTTTGTCGACAGTTTGACGTATTCGAAGAGATTTCTATCTCGTATCGATGCGAAGACGTGGTTTAAAGTTGCCTCGATTCGAATAGAGAGACTAAAAGCGACGGAGGATTATATTGTATCGACTATAACGCAAGATATACGAAAAACGTTACAAAAAAATATTTATATTTTTATAGGATATTTGTTTTTCAATCTGATATCGTTGGTGTTATTTATCTATATGGTGATGCGTATCGAACAGATATTAAAGAGGGAAAAAGAGTTGACGAAACTGGTGGATGAGAATGTCATCGTTTCCGTTACGGATAAGAAAGGCATTATTACGGATGTGAGTCGTGCTTTCGAAAAGATATCCGGGTATACAAGAGAGGAGCTGATAGGTAAACCACACAATGTGATTCGCCATCCGGACATGCCGAAAGAGTTTTTTTGTAGAATGTGGGAAGAGATAAAAAGCGATAAAAGATGGGAAGGAGAGATAAAAAACAGACGCAAAGACGGAAGTTGTTATTGGGTCTCGGCCGTTATCTCGCCCATATATGACAAATACGGGCGAAAAATAGGATATTCCGCCGTCAGACAAGATATCAGCGACAAAAAGCGTTATGAAAAATTGAGCGAAACCCTGGAGAAAAAAGTCAAAGAGGAGTTGGAAAGAAACAAAGAACAACAGGCGATGATGCTACATCAGTCGCGTCTGGCGCAGATGGGCGAGATGATCAGTATGATAGCGCACCAATGGCGACAACCCCTTTCGGTCATTTCCTCCGTGTGCGCTATTATGGAAGCGAAATCGAAAAGAGGAGCGCTTACGGAAGAAGAAGTCGACAATTATCTCGGACGTATTCGGATGCAGACCAGATATCTAAGCGACACGATAGAGGATTTTCGCAATTTTTTCAAACCGGATAAAGCCAAAACGCAAACCACTTATGAGGAGATAGTGGCGGAAGCGCTTCGTATCGTCGAAACCTCGTTGCATAGCCGCGGTATTACGATCGAAAGAGAATTTAAAAACCAATGTGTGCTTTTTACATATGCCAACGAAATCAAACAAGTGCTTTTAAATCTCATCAAAAACGCTGAAGACGCATTAATGGAAAACGGTGTCGATTATCCGTATATTTCGATAATGGTCGACGGCTATACGTTGGTTGTGAAAGACAATGCGGGAGGGATTCCGGAAGAGTATATCGATCGTATTTTCGAACCCTACTTTTCTACAAAATCTTCCAAAGACGGTACGGGATTGGGGCTATATATGTCAAAAACTATCGTCGAAGAGCACTGCGGCGGTCGATTGGAAGTTCGCAACGACGAAAAAGGCGCCGTGTTTACTATCGTTTTACCACAAAACGATACGTAAAGTATCCTAAAACGTGGTATAATGCGCTCCGAATTAGAGGAGTGTATTTATGTTCGTCGAATTGGTTATGACCGGAATTTTTATCGGCGCAATGTCGGGTTTTTTCGGTATCGGAGGCGGGATGATTCTCGTACCGATACTTTTGGCGATCGGCTTTGAGATAAAAGATGCGATCGGCATTTCGATCATTCAGATGGTATTTAGTTCGGTTTTCGGCTCTTTTTTGAACTGGAAAAAGGGTTCGTTGATCGTAGGCGAAGGGATTTTTGTCGGTATCGGCGGATTTTTGGGCGGATACATTGCGGGATATATCACACCGTATGTAAGCGATAGCTTGTTGCAGGCGCTCTTTTTGGGATTGTTGATATTTGCGTTGTTGCGGCTTTTGTTTTCGAAGCATCACGAAGACGATTCGCAAACCAAAACGATGAACAAAGCCATATTGTTTTTGTTGGGAGCCGTCATCGGTGTCTTTTCGATCACGCTCGGTGTCGGCGGTTCGATTATTTTGACGCCCGTCTTGGTGGGGATATTGCACTATCCTATCAAAAAAGCGGTAAGTGCCGGACTCTTCTTTGTCGTCTTCTCTTCTGTGGCGGGCTTTATCAGTCGTATGATGCACGGCGGTATCGATTTCGGCAACGGTATGATTGTCGCCGTCGCGTCGCTTCTCGGCGTTTTTATAGGCATTTGGCTCAAAGATCACGTCAGTCATAAAAATCATAAAACGGCTTTGATCGTACTTTATCTCGTGGCATTGGCGATACTTGTGAAGAAAATGATCTAAAAAATTAGGAATTAGGAATTAGAATTGAGGAAGAGGGATCTGGTCCCAAAGCGTGAAGAGTGAAGGGCGATGAGTGAAGAGAGAAGAGTGATGAATTTCGGTATGTTTTCTTTCGGAAAGCTCCTGTTGCATAGAGGTACGCCTTCGATTTTTTGTCGTTTTGCACCTCTTGTGCAGATGCGAAGGCGCCCCTCGGCGCA
>JALVPA010000049.1 GCA_027026055.1 Campylobacteraceae bacterium
GTTAAAGACCATCACTCTTACACAGCTTCCTCGCATCAACCCGATGCCTTCCCTGTGTTTGTGGACGCGTATTATAGCAGGTAACCCCACCCTTGTCAAGAGGTTTTCGTGTTTTTTTTGAAAAAATTCGCTTTTTTTAAAAACCGTAAATTCAAAAGATATTGTATCCGTTACGTTTGCATATATTAATATAATAATGTTAGTGTAAAATCACATGGTAGTTCTTGTTATATCAAAACTATAAAAGAGGAATATCTATGCAACTTTTTTCACTGCCCGGACAAAAAACACTCGTTTTTGCATATCTTTTATCCCTTTTTCTTTTAAACGGATGCGCTACTTCATCCGTTTTGGAACCGTCCCCCTCTATTTCCATGGAAGAAGCGTCCGCAAAAAACACCATTTACGATAACAAGCTAACATCGGAACAACTCAAACAAGAGTACGAAACGTTACAAAAAAAACGCGCAAGGTCAAAAGTGTAAAGCTATTAACATTATATTAATCTAAGACGACTATACTCCCGTATAAATTACCAAATTATCTCATCAAGGAGTATTTAATGGGATTGTACGATCGAAACTACGTCGCCGAATCTTCTCAAGCTTACGTACAAGAGTCGGCTTCAGTCGAATTTATGAAAAAAACGTATCAGTTGCTTGCCGCCAGTATGATAGCGGCGGCCGCGGGTGCTTACGCCACTATGCCTTTTGCCGTGCAAATCATGCAATACAAATGGTTTATTTTCGGTGCGGAGCTACTGGTACTCTTTTTCGGACTCGGCATGAGTAGAGGCAAACCGGGATTGAACCTTTTTATGCTTTTTCTGTTTACCTTTTTGACCGGGGTCTCTCTCGTACCGATGTTGGCGTATCTTATCGGTATCGGTAACGGCGCTTTGATAGGCAATGCGTTTTTGATGACGGCGGTGCTTTTCGGTGCGCTAAGTCTCTTTGCCATCAATAGCAAACGTGACTACTCAAGTTGGGGAAAACCGCTTTTTATTACGCTTATCGTGGTAATCGTCGCTTCTCTTGTCAACTATTTCTTCCTGCAAAGTAGCGGCCTTCATCTTGTTATTACCGCCGGCGTACTGTTGCTTTTCGGAATCTTTACCATTTACGATACCCAAAATATCGCAAACGGCGCATACGATTCTCCCGTCGATGCCGCCGTATCGCTCTATCTCGATTTTCTCAATATGTTTACCGCCATATTGCAGTTACTCGGTATTTTCGGAAACGACGAATAAGCGTTTCCGAGACACCAATCGATTTATCCGCTTTTTAACTACTCTTAGCTATAATCGCGCCAATATCACCACTCTACAAAAAGAAAAAGACCTCTTTTTACAAGAGACAAACGAAGGAAAAGAATGACATCGACACTTTTTATCGTGCAAATTGTTTTGGCCATTGCCATAACGATTACCGTATTGTTGCAAAAAAGCTCAAGTATCGGGCTCGGTGCCTATAGCGGGAGCAATGAATCGCTTTTCGGAGCGAAAGGTCCGATGGGATTTTTAGCCAAACTCACCTTTACGCTGGCAATCCTTTTCATCGTCAATACCCTTGCTCTCGGATATCTCTATACACAGGAAGCCAACACTTCGGTAGCCGACAAAATCGTCCCGAAAAACAACAAAGTCATTCCCGATATACCTACGAATACCGCGCCCGCCGCACCTACCGCACCGAAAACGGACAACTAACACTGCCTCTTCGGTAGTACCCCGCAAGCAAAAAAAGGGTAAAATTAAACCCGAACTTAAAAAGACTTATCAACCCATCACACGAAGGAGTGAAAATGCTGCAAGAGCTTTATGAACAAACCAAAGAGCACATGGACAAAAGTATCGAAGTCATGAAAAAAGAGTTCGCTTCGTTACGTACAGGGAAAGTGACAACGGCTATCGTCGACAATATCAAGGTCGATTACTACGGTACGCCTACACCGCTCAATCAAGTCGGTAGCGTCATTGCAACGGATGCGACGACCATCGCCATCACACCGTGGGAAAAATCGATGCTGCCGGAAATCGAAAAAGCGATTCAAGAAGCCAATATCGGCGTACATCCGAACAACGACGGTGATTTTATCAAACTCTTTTTTCCCCCGATGACAAGCGAGCAGCGCCAAGAAATTGTCAAGCAGGCCAAGGCGATTGCCGAAAACGCCAGAGTGGCGATACGCAACGTACGTAAAGAGTCGAACAACAAAATCAAACGAATGGAAAAAGAGAAAGAGCTCAGCGAAGACGAAGCAAAAAGAGCGCAAGACGAAATTCAAAAAATCACCGATGCGCATATCGCAAAAGTCGACGAATTGCTAAAGGCCAAAGAGGCCGATATCTTAAAGGTCTAAAATGGACATCGAAGCGATATACAAAGAGGCCGATGCGTTACTGGAAGGTCACTTTTTGCTTGCAAGCGGAAAACACTCCAACCGCTATCTTCAGAGTGCGAAGGTGCTGGAAAACCCTGCAACAGCAGCCAAGCTAGCAGATGCGTTGGCCGAAATTATACGCAAAGCGAAAATCGAAGTCGATACCGTTTGCGCACCCGCTATCGGCGGGATCATCGCAGGATACGAATTGGCCAGAGCACTGGGGGTGCGTTCGATTTTTGTAGAAAAAGACGACGGAAATATGATACTCCGTAGAGGCTTTTCGATCGAGAAGGGCGAAAAGGTGCTTATTTGCGAAGATATTATCACAACGGGAGGATCCGCACTGAAGGCATCCCAAGCGATAGAAGCGCTGGGAGGAAAAGTGGTAGCTTTCGCCGCTTTGGCCAATCGCGGCTTTTGTCATCGAGAAGGTAGCACATTACCCCAAAAAGAAGAGTGTCGACTTCCCGAAAACGTACCTTTTTTCGCATTGGAAGATTTCGACTTCGACGTCTATGCGCCCGAATCGTGTCCGATGTGTCGCGAAGGGAGCAAAGCCGTTAAACCGGGAAGCAAAGGATAGCGTGTCTTGTTATGCCGATTAAAATTGGCATGCACCTCTTCCCATAAACACTTCACCGCAATATTGACTGCGTAAACCTTCGTCTCCGCTGGCTTTGATCGCTTCATACTCTTCGATCACCGCTTCTATTTGTCCCGGGTCCGCCGCTTTTCTAGTCGCCATATAACCGATAATTTCACCGCTCTCGTCGAATTTCGGTTGGATAATCAACTCCGTCCAATAGCCGATACCGTTTTTGGTAATATTGCAGACATAACCGCTCCACGTTTTGCCTTCCGAGGTCTTTTGACAAGCATCCTTAAAAATCGAAACGGGCATGTTGGGATGCATATGCGCACAATGCGGCGAGCCTATCAACTCTTCTTTAGTATACCCGCTTGCCTCCGCGAAGCGACGATTGACATAAGTAATGACACCTTCGGTATCCGTTTCGACCAAAAGCGGCTTTTCCGTATAGACATACTCTTCTTCTCTCGGATCTTCTCTTGAAACAAGTTGGCCGGTTTTACAATTTTTAAACGAATACATTCCTTTCCCTTTTGTAAAGTGATTAGAATGTATTATATATATCTAAAATTTAAAATTTACTTTATCTATTGATTTTATTGCTTTTATTGGCATCTCCAAACCAGTGCGCAGAGTTTGACATCGATGTCGGTTTTACGCGGTTTGATAAAAAACGAATCGATTTTGCACGATTCTACATCGTACTTTTCCGCAATCTCTTCGATTTTACGTTCCATCTCTTCTTCCAAAAGCATCAACTCCTCTTCATACTTTGCCACTTGCGCCTGCGCACGACTCATCTCTCCGCGTTCTTTCAATATTTTGCCGCCTTTACTAACCGCCCTACCGATCTTTGTAGGAGTCGGCCGACCGAAAAAGGCGCCCAAAATAGCGATGCCCGTCTCTATCAACGACGATGTCGCTTCACTCTCCTCTTTTGCCACGCGTACCCGAGCGCGTTCGAGACGTTCGAGTAATCGCGTCTCCTTTTTGGCATAACGCTCTTTTAATGTTTCGAGTGCCGCTTCTTTTTTCTCTTCGAGTACATCGGCGAGTCGTACTTTGAACTCCGATAACGTTTCATGCGGCTTGGATTCCATTTTCGGATTGCCGCATCGCCAAAGTTCGAGACGCTCCGCGGTATAAAGGTGCTCTTTGAGCTCTTTGATAGTGCGTCTTAGGCGTTTGTCTTCCGCCACGCATTCCGGTACAGCGGCAAAATGCGCCTCCTGCGGTCTTTTTATCGGAAAGTTTTCAAAATCCAAGGGCTCTTCATACGCGTCATCCCACGAAACCGTTTGCATCGCGGCATTCAACTCTTTAAAGAGAGTTTTTTCGAAACGTTCGTCGATCTGTTTGCGTTGATTCACGAAATGTACGGTCACTTTCGCTCCCAGTACGGGTAGATATTCTGCGGATCCGGTAATGTCCGGTTCGTAAAACTGCGGAATCGTCTCGTCGATACGGCGTATCGCCCGAACGGAGGTTTCGAAGGCTTTTTTGTTTTGTATCGTTTTTTGTGGTACAGTATCTATCTGTTTGTATACCGCCATCAACGTCCGAATCTCCGAAGCACGCATCGGACCTTTGAGATAGCTCATCACCCAACGCGTCGTAAAGAGTCTGACAGTAGGTAGATGGGCGCTTTTCAACATAAAAGTGCGTTTTGGAAGATCCGCCAATATACGACGAATCGTTTTTTTATCCATTGGTCCTTGAGTCGATCCCGAAAGTCCTTCAATCACTCGATCGATATCTTGAGTCGTTTGCAACCTTCCCACAAACCACGTACCGATATTGGAAAGTCCCTTATAATCCAAATCGACAGGGTTTTGCGTACTTAACACCACCCCCGTTCCAAAAGCTCTCGCTTGCTTGAGCAAGAGCATCATCGGTTCTTTGCTGGGAGGATTCTTTGTGGGCGGGAAAAAACCGTAAATTTCATCCATATAGAGTATCGAACGCAATCTCGACGTACCGCTTTGGCGTCGCATCCATGCAATGTATCTGTTGAGCAATGTCGTTACGAAAAACATCCGCTCATCGTCGTTGAGATGGGAGATGGAAAAAATAGAGATTTTCGCTTTTCCCTCGTCGTCGTAAAGCAGCCGTTCGATATCCAACGCTTCTCCTTGCAACCATACCGAAAAAGAAGGGCTTGCGATCAAGGCGTTGAAACGCGATGCCAAGGCAAAACGTTTTTCACTCGGGAAAAACGACTCCAAAGGCAAAACGCCGATATGTTCGAACGGCGGCGTGATAACTTGAGTTATCAGCCTCTCGAGCGTAACCTTCTCTCCCCTACTCCAAGCTCCAACAAGCAATTTCGCCAACAATATATATTCGGGAGAATCCAACCCTTCGCTTTCGAGACCGATAAGCGATAGCAAACTGTTAACCGTACTTTTCAAAAAGGCATTAAACGCATCGCTTTCTTGCATAATCTCCGGCGAAGGTGTTTCCAGGGTTCCCAAAAGATTGACGGGAATACCTGCGCTACTTCCCGGCGTATATATCCGTTTTTCGACTTTTTGAAAACGCGCTACACGTTCACCGTCTTGATCCCATGCTTCAATTCCTTCCTTCCACATTTGCGCTTTTTTGCGCGCATAGGCCTCCGGATCTTCCCCTTTGGCTTCGGCTTCTTCTTTCACCCACGGCAAAAAGCTTTCGACCGAAAAATCGGAATCGGTAAGACACAGGTTTCCCATATCTCCTTTCGGGTCGATAACGATTGCCGGGATATTGTCAATTGCGGCTTCTTCCAAAAGCGCGATACCGAGTCCCGTTTTCCCCGATCCCGTCATTCCGATAATTACGGCATGGGTCGTAAAGTGTTTGTTTTTGAGTAACGTCATGTTGTCGGTTGTCTCGAATCGATCCCCGTCGACATCTTTCCCGAGATAGAACAATCCGGCTTTTTCATAGAGGCGCTTCATAGTTTCCTCTCCCTTGGTATTAGAATGTTTTATTGTAACAATCGAAGGCTTACATCATCTTACACGGCTTTTCTTGCATAACAACTTTTCGTAAGAAAAAACTCGCTTCATCTTTACCTATGGAGCGTCACGATGTTGACTACGGTCATTGGTTCCGTACCTGAAGATTAAAGACTATTTTTTCAAAGTGTGCTTGCGCTTTTTAGGCTTTGGTTTTTTGATACCCGAAACGGCAAACATATGAACGGGATGAGTTTTCGAACGTATATAAGCATAGAATATTTCATTGTACAGTTTAAGCTCGAACAACGTTATTTTTTCCAACATAACATCTGTATATACGGGAGCTTCTCGTTTCAAAGGCAATAAAAAACGTTTGCCTTCGATACGAATCAGGCGATGTTTCGCCTTATCCACTACCCAACAAACACGCGGAAAAGGTATATCGTATAACGAATGGACGGTCTTTTCGATACATACCCTATCAAAAGTGTCTTTTCGGATCGAAATGTTTCCGTCGCTTCCGGCCACATCGGCATAGAGCGTTCGCAAAACGGCCTCTTCGTGCGTCGTTTCTTCAAGATGTGAAGAGACTTGCCGATTCATATCCCGGAGAAGA
>JALVPA010000050.1 GCA_027026055.1 Campylobacteraceae bacterium
CTTCTTTACCAAGACGCGCCAAACGCGGCAAAACAAAATCACCGCGATACTCCGTCTTGCAACCGGGGCATGTAAGCGTGGTAACGGCAAGCGACTCTTTACAAAGCGGACAGTGCGTCAAGAGGCTTCCTTTTTTAATTATTTTAAAAGATTGTACCTATATTTTTAATTATTGTCAAATCTATGCTTATTTTTATCTTTCACAACTCTTTTTGTATATCGGTCGATACAAATATTTGCCTTTTGGATCGACTCTATTTTCATGAAAAGAAAGCGTCGGCAGAACTTTAGGCACTAACCCTCTTTTCACCGACATTACGCTAAAATCATACGTAAATTCTCTGAATTAAGGAAAGATATGGGACTCGGTATAGGACTCGTAGGACTGCCCAACGTCGGTAAATCGACCACATTCAATGCACTCACCAAAGCGCAAAATGCAGAAAGCGCCAACTATCCGTTCTGTACGATAGAGCCGAACAAAGCGGTCGTTCCCGTACCCGACAAACGCCTGGACGAACTTGCCAAGATCGTCAATCCGCAGCGTATCCAACACTCCACGATAGACTTCGTCGATATCGCTGGTTTGGTCAAAGGCGCCAGCAAAGGCGAAGGATTAGGCAACAAGTTTTTGGCGAATATCCGCGAAACCGAGGTGATCTTGCAGATCGTACGCTGTTTCGACGACGAAAACATCACCCATGTCGAAGGTTCGGTCGATCCCGTCCGTGATATCGAAATCATCGAAACGGAACTGATCCTCGCCGATATGGAGAGCCTCGAAAAACGTATCGCGACACTGCAAAAGAAAGTCAAAGGTAACGACAGAGAAGCCAAACTTCAACTCCCCGTCGCCGAAGCGCTCTATGCACACCTCGAAGCGGGCGAACCCGCCGCCACCTTCGCCGATCGCGACAACGAAGGCTTCAAAACTCTCATGCGAGATTTGCGTCTGCTGAGTAACAAAGAGATCATCTACGGCGCCAATGTCGACGAAGAGGGACTTGCCGAAGACAACGATTATGTTAAAGCGCTCAAAGCTTATGCCCAAGCCCGCAACCGCGAAGTGATCAAACTCTGCGCCAAAGTCGAAGAAGAGATGGTCGATTTCGACGAAGAAGAGAAAAAGGAGATGCTCGAATCGCTTGGCGTCGAAGAGTCCGGATTGGAGCAGATTATCCGCAAAGGCTTCGAGAAATTAGGTCTGATGAGCTACTTCACCGCCGGCGTCAAAGAGGTGCGTTCGTGGACGATACGTCGCGGCACCACCGCACCCAAAGCCGCCGCCGTCATCCACAACGACTTCGAAAAAGGATTTATTCGCGCGGAGGTGATCAGCTACGAAGATTTCGTAGCCTACGGCGGCGAACAAGGCGCCAAAGAGGCGGGCAAAATGCGCCTCGAGGGCAAGGATTATATCGTACAAGACGGCGATGTCATGCACTTTAGATTCAATGTCTAAAGGAACGACGATGAAACCCTTACGTATCACCTATTTTTCTCTCGTAGCGTTCGCCGCGACGGCGATACTCGTCGGATGCAAAAGCGGCAAAGGCGCCTTTCTCGAAAACGTCCCGTCGCAAAACGACTTTCCTACGACAATCGCCAAATTCGAAGCGGCCGTCAAAAAAGAGGGACTGCGTGTAATGCAACGCATCGATCACAAGGCAAACGCCGATAAAGTCGGCATGTCGCTACATCCCAATACCGTCGTCTATTTCGGCAATCCCAAGCTCGGCACGATTTTGATGCAGTGCAACCCAACGATGGGGCTTGATCTACCGTTACGCATGCAATTTCGCGCCGACTACGAAGGCAAAGTGACCGTCACCTATATCAATCCGGAGTATTGGACACTCAAGCACAACATCAAAGATAAAAAATGTTTAGCTTTGATTACCAAAATAAAAAACGCCATGGAAGATTTTGCAGCAGCGGCCACACGCGCCGACAATAACGCTACACACACTATGACCCGATGACGACAAATCGAATTATTTATCGAATCAAAGAGGCGTTGCGCCTCGACGTGGACGAGATACTTCGCGCTTACGAACTCGAATCTTATCCGATGGATAGAGAACGGCTTTTGTGCATTCTCGCACGAAGAAACGGCAAAGGGATATGCGAATGCACCTATGAGGAACTCGGCGTTTTTCTCGACGGACTTATCACGCTCAAACGCGGTCCTTCGCCGCACAAACCCCAAGATGAGACACCGCTAACCTATAACCTTATCATGAAAAAGCTACGCATCGCACTACAACTCGTCGAAGAGGAGATAGAGATCATTTTCCATCTCGGGGAGTTGCCGCTTTCACGCTCGCAAATACGCGCACTGTTTCGAAACGAAGCACATAAAAACTTCAAACCCTGCGACGAAAAAACATTCAAAGCTTTTCTTGCGGGACTTGAAGAATTTTATTACAATGTACCGAAGGAGTGATGTCATGTATTATCCTTACAGTTCGTTTGTCGACGATATAAAAACTTTGGTAAAACAAATCGAATCGTTTCGTCCCGATACGCTTTTGGGTATCTCTCGCGGCGGACTCATCCCGCTTCAGGCTATCTCTCAAGCGACGGACAATCGCAACGTCTATACGATCAACTCCGTACTTTACGACGGAGAAGTCAAACGCTCGCGTCCAAAACTTTTCAATCTACCCGATATGGACAATCCCAAGCGCGTGCTGATCATCGACGATATCGTCGATACGGGTCAGACACTCGAAGCGGTGCTTCTGGTCATGCAAGAGCGTTATGCCGACACCGATTTCAAAAGCGCTTCGCTCTTTTACAGAGAAAAAGCGTGTATACTTCCCGACTTTACGATTCATAAAACCGACGAATGGGTCGACTTCTTTTGGGAAAAAGATTTTTTGGACACCTAAACGATGGTGCGGCGATTGTTACGACATTACAAACGAACCGTCAGGTTCGTCGAAATATTGCTCGTACTCTTCGCGCTGCTTTTTGCTTACAACTTTTTTCTGCCTCTCGGCACATCGTACAAAACACTCTATTTCGACGTCAACGACACCGAGAGCGTCTTAAAAGCGCTCAAAGCGGCGGATTACGACGTTATGCGCTTCGATAGCTTTTTGCTTACCCCGGGATTTTCGCCGAAAAGGGGATGGTATACGCTACCCGATACCGCATCGGGACGATACTTCTTTTTCCGACACCTATTCGATACGCCCGCACCGACCCGTCGTATCCGTATCTATGCCGGCGAAACAGCCGACGATACGATAAAACGCCTTTCGCACGATACGAAACTTCCTCTTGAGGCGTTGAAAAACGCCTATCGAAAACTTAGCCGCTTCAAAGAGGGAGATTTGATCGCCGCTTACTACAATATCTCGCACAAAGCTGATGCAGATACTTTAATGCGTTATCTTTTTTATCGCTCCGATCGATTGCGTCATGCTTTTATGACGACTTACTTTATCCCCCCGCTAAACGACCGACTCTACAAAGCCTTGCTCACAATCGCCTCTATCGTTCAAAAAGAGACCCACCGAAAAGAGGAAATGCCGCTTGTTGCTTCGATCATTTACAACCGTCTCACTAAAGGGATGAAACTCCAAATGGACGGCACGCTCAATTACGGCTGTTACGCGCATATCCCCGTCACTCCCGAACGCATTCGCGATGACAATACTACGTACAACACCTACAAATACAAAGGGCTTCCGCCCGCACCGCTTAGCAATGTCTCCGTAGCGGCACTGAAAGCGGCGATGTTTCCTGCAAAAACCGATTATCTTTTTATGATGTTGCAACCCGACGGTACCCATCATTTTAGTTCGACTTACGAAGAACATTTACGTTATTTAAAAAAATTCAAAACTTTTCTCAAACAAAGAAAAAAGCGCTCCGACAAACAGACCGTTCATCCGCCACAACATCCACAAAAACAAAAAAAACAGCATATAAACGAACAAAAAACGAAGCCTTCTCAAACAAAAGCGGACCTCTAATTTCCTTTTGATCGTAGCGATACGAAAAAGGCCTTTAAACGAAACCAAAGATACTTTATCATCCCCGTCACTTTTTGCGGCGACGCTTTTTGCATTTCGGGTTTCCGTGACGTCGTTTCGATATGCGCTACGTCGGAAAAATACGCATCAACTATTTTTGAAGCGCGGCGCAATCCTTTCGGATCGAATTGGGAGAGTTTGAAATCACTTGGCATCGAGGATCCTTTCTATCTCGTGCATCGCATCTTCGTTTTTCAACCGAAATTTGATCTCGATACGTCGCGACGCCTCTTTGTCCTCCACACCGTTTTTAAGAATGGGATCGAGATAGGCGCGTCCGGAAGCAACCAGTAACGGTTTGAGGTTGTAACGTTTCGCAAAATCGAGGCTCAAAAGATAGCGCATGACCGCATAAGCGCGTTTTTGGGATAGATCTAGATTGTAGAGGTAGCCGCCGTCGCTGTCGGTATGTCCTTCGATGACGATTTTGTCGAGATAGGGTTTGATATCGCTATCTTCCATCAAGGCGCCGATATACTCCTCGAAAGCCTTTTTAAGCGTCTCTTTCGCCTCTTCTCTTAGCGTCGCGCTACCTTTGTCGAAAAGGACGTTTGATGCCAAACGCAACGAACCGCTTCGTTTGTCTATCGTGATACGTTCGCCCAAACGCTTTTTAAGCGCGGTAATCACCTTGAGACGGATACCCGTTAACGCTTTGATCTTGGCTTTTTGCGCACGTAGTTTGGCAAGAAGCGTTTCATAGTCGCTTTGTCGTGCATCGAGCGCTGCCGCCAAGCGCAAGAGTTCTTTCTCGTTTGCCTCCACGGTTCTATTGAGCTCGTCAATGTGGGCGGAAAGCACCGAGATTTTCTCTTCATGCCGTTTCCGTTCGCGCGACAGGGTAGCGTTTGTCTCTTTAAGCAGGTTTTGAACGATGAGTAACTTGTTTCGCAGTTTGTCCTTGAAGGTGTTGGCATCCAACAGCAAACGCGTCAAACGTGCAATCTCCTCTTTTTGCAAAGCGATCGTTTGCGTCGCATCGTTCAACGAAGCCTCTTTTCGTAGCAAGTCCGCCTCTTTTCGCTTCAACGTCGCTTCGATTTCGACAACTCTTTTTTTGACATTTTCGAGGGTGTTTTCTTTCTTTTGCAAGGTCTTTGAAAGCTGCGTCAAATCCTCTTTTTTCGCCCGTAAATCGCTTTTGAGTATCATCGATTTGGAGACAATCGCTCCGATAAGCAAAATAAAGACAAACAACAACCCGGCCATCAAATCGGCATAGGAGATCCAAAAGTTGTTTTGTGTCTCTCTTTCTTTAGTGTCGCGTCGTATCTTCATACCGCTCTTCTTTCTCGTACAATGCCGTCAGTGTCTGCCGAATCGCTCTGTTTTGCTCCGAAACGATACGGGCGAAAGCGGCAAGCTTCTCGACGATTCCGCCTACCTCTTCGTCTATTTTTTCGAAAGTTCGATCGACCGTGACGTCGAAGCGTTGAAGATCCTCTTCGAGCCTGCGTGCCGTACGGTTGAACGTCTCGATATTGTGCCGCATCGTTTCGACAGCGTCGACGCCTTCTTTGTGCAGATAGATCTTCTCGAGAGTGTCGCGCAACTGTGTCGTAACCGTTTGAATCTGTGCGGCGACTTCCGAGAAGCGTTCCGAGGTCTCTCCGACGATCAATGTAAAATGTTTCATATACTGTTCGTTCATCTCGCGAATGAAATCGAGATTGAAGGTCTCTTTGAGCGTTTCGACGATCTCCTTGTCTTTGAGTGCGTTTTGCATATGCTCGTGCTTGATGAGTTCCGCCTTTTTCCACACCCGATCGCCGTAAAGTTTTTCGAGTGCCAAAAGATTTTTTTCGATACGGCTTTGTCCTCTTTTTTCGAAAAAGGTCCAGATCAAAGAAAGAGCGATCCCGTATATCGAAGCGTAAAACGCGGTACCGATACCCGAGAGCATGACGGAAATCTCCTTATCCAACGCATCGATGTCCTCTACCGTAAAATCGGGCATCGAGACGGCAATGGCGACGAACGTCCCCAGTATGCCCAACATGGGAAAAACGGAGGATGCGACTTTGGCGAAATTGTCGTTGCGGATATCTCTATAAAAGGTTTCCATAAATTCGGCGATATCGAGTGTCGATTTGGTTTTGCCCATAATGGTCAGTGCATTCGCTTCGAGCGCTTCGTACAACGCTTTTTCCATCGTCGTAAAATCGTTGCGTATCTTACAAGCGCCAAACGCGGCGTTATGTCTCGCAAAAGCGGTAAAAACGACAAAAATAAACCCGATGATACCCAAGGTATAAAGCGGTACGTACAGAGGCAATATCCCTGCGTACCCCGCCGCCAAAAACGCCAAAAACATCGCCGGAAGCGCTACTATGGCAAAAAACGTCGGTACACAGCTTCGCTTCGGTTTGGTTTGTACTATCTCTATCATATTATCCCTCGTTCGTTACGTTACGTAACTATAACACCCTTACGTTAATCGCCCAATACCAATCTTTCGCCGAAGGGTATCTCCC
>JALVPA010000051.1 GCA_027026055.1 Campylobacteraceae bacterium
TATGAGGTGTTTTTCGAAGAATTCGCTAAAGAAGTAGCTGCTTAATTTAGAGGTGAATTGCACTTATGATTTGAATGGGCGCGATGTAAAAAACAAACACCTCAAACTCCGATTCAAAGACAAAAACGGTAGCCTCAAAGTCTATCCGGTCGCGCACAAAACGATACATTTCGGTCCCCTTTCGTCAATGCGACATATCCTCATAACAATAGATGGTAATCTCCTCGTCTATGAAGAAGCCGATATCGATCTTTATCGAATTGTCCGCAGAGACGGTAGAGGACTCAATTTGCTTGCCAAAGAAGAAGGATTATATGGATTGATATTGCTGTACGGTCTATATAGCGCACAATTAAAAAAACTTGTTCTGCCTTTTTTGGTCACGATTCCCGATTCGGCTACGCCGACTTTTACCTTTTCGCGCTCTTCCGATGCCGACGTAAGCAAATGGGATGTGATAAAAATACATTTCTATCCGTTGATAGCGCTTCTTACCAGACCCTTTTTCAGCCCCTAACCACAGAGTGTTGGAAAACGTTTACAAGCCGTCTACGATGCGACGACCGCCTTTGAAGCGTTGGGCATAAAAAGGTTTATCGAGACCGGTAATAATCACTTTTTTCTTGGCGGAGCTGGCATGAATAAATTTACCGTTTCCGATATAAATACCCACATGATTGACATAACCACGTCGTTGTTTGGAAGTATCGAAAAAAACCAAGTCACCGGGTTGCAGTTTATCGAGCGGCACATACTTGCCGACTTTCGATTGCTGAATGGCTCGACGGGGCAATTCGATACCGTTGGCTTTGCATACGTAGGAGGTCAAACCGGAGCAATCGAAACCGTTTTCACCGATAGCGCCCCATACATAACGTTCTCCGAGTTTTTGCTTTGCCAAGGCGATAATACGTTTCGCTTTGTCGGGGATCTTTCCCTCATAACTTCCGTCCGTATCGAATACGATATCTTTCAGCGAAAACTTTTTCGTTCGTTTGACTTTTACGCGTATCGATTTTTTGGAACCTATCTCAATCAATGCTTTGGCTAAACGTTTCTCTTTTTTTTGCGTGAAATTATACCGTTTAGGCTTTCGCTTCATCGAAAGGTTATTGCTTGGAATTTGAAGTTTCTCGCCCATACGAATTGTTGTCGTCTTATCGATATGATTGAGCCTACAAAGCGTTTTGATCGGAACATGATATCGTGCCGCTATGGAAGAGAGCGTTTCGCCTTTTTTTACAATATGTGTTTTCGAAAAAAGAAAGGATGAGAGAATAATCGAGAAAACCGTAATCCGAGACATATAGGCGTTTCCGAACAAAAGCGCTCCTTCAGTAAACGTAAAATCGAAAAGATTGTATCTTTTTATTATAAATAGACGATAAACCGAAGATTAACAACCGCTTAAAAAACAACTACTTTTTTAGCGGTGTGACGTACATATTGATATAGCGCCCTTCTTGTTTCGGCGGGGACTCCATTTGTGCAATATCTTCGAGCATCGGCCAAACGCGATTGAGCACTTCGACACCCCATTCGGGGTTTGCCATCTCGCGCCCCCTCAAAAAGACGCGTAATTTGACATGTTTGCCTTTTTCGAGAAATTCTCTGGCATGTTTCACTTTATAAGCGATATCGTTGTCCGCGATTTTACAAGAGAATTTGACCTCTTTGACCTCTATCTTCTTTTGGTTCTTTTTCGCCTCTTTCTTTTTCTTCTCTTGCTCGTACTTGTGTTTGCCGTAGTCCATGATCTTGGCGACGGGCGGTTTCGCGTCGGGAGAGACGAGGACCAAATCCAAACCTTTTTCCTCCGCAACGGCAAGCGCTTCTTCGCGAGGGATGATACCGTACTGCGTACCGTCGTCTCCGATAACTCTCAGCTCTCTTGCCCGGATGGCGTCGTTTCGTATAACGTCATCCTTTTTTCTACCTCTGCTACGATCGTTGTGTCTACTCAAATTGTTCCTTCTTGAAGTTGTTTGGATAATTCTACCATAAATTCGTCTTGCGTAAGATTATACTGCTCTCTGGTACGGCGATTGCGAACGGCGACCGTATTGTTTCGCACCTCTTCGTCCCCTACGATCACCACATATGGGACTCGTTGCTTTTCAGCCTGGCGAATACGTTTATTAAGAGAATCGTTTTTATCGTACACTTCGGCATCCATTCCCACTTCCGTCATACGTCGTTTCAGCGCATACGCATAATCGACATGTGCCTCGCCGATCGGTACGACAATCGCTTGCGTAGGAGCGATAAAGAACGGAAACTCTCCCGCATAGTGTTCGGTCAAAATACCGATAAAGCGCTCGAAACTTCCCAAAATCGCGCGGTGGATCATTACCGGACGCTTACGGCTGTTGTCTTCCGCGACATACTCCACCTCGAAGCGTTCAGGAAGATTGAAATCGATCTGGATCGTTCCGCATTGCCACTTTCTCCCTATAGCGTCGGTGATTTTGATATCGATCTTCGGACCGTAGAAGGCACCGCCACCCTCGTCAATACCGTAATCGAGCCCGTTGCTCTCCAGCGCATCTTTGAGCCCTTGCGTCGCAATCTCCCACACATCGTCGTCGCCGATCGCCTTGTCTGGCTTGGTAGCGATCTCCATCGTGTATTCGAAGTCGAAAAGCTTCATCACGCTATCGACAAACTCGACAACCTGCAAGACCTCCGAAGCGATTTGATCCGGCGTACAGAAGATATGCGCATCGTCTTGGGTAAATTCGCGTACGCGCAACAAGCCGTGCAAAACGCCCGACTTTTCGTGACGATGCACTACCCCGTACTCGTAATATCGCAACGGCAAATCACGATAACTTTTGGGCGTGTGTTTGAAAATTTGAATATGCCCGATGCAGTTCATCGGTTTAATGCCATACTCTTGTTCGTCGATTTCGGTTAAATACATATTTTCGCCGTAGCAGGCATAGTGTCCCGAGGTGCGCCACATGTCGGCTTTGAGGATTTCCGGACCGCGCACGGGCTGATAACCGCGTCTTCTATGCGCCCGATGCAACAACTCTTCGAGCTTGTAGCGCAAGCGCGCGCCTTTGGGCAACCAAAAAGGCAACCCCGCACCCGCCTCTTCGTTGAACATAAACAATTCCATCTCGGCACCGATTTTTCGGTGATCGCGCTTTTTCGCCTCCTCCATCATTGTCGTGTAAGCTTTAAGCGCTTCTTTGGTCGCAAAAGCCACGCCGTAAATACGTGTCAACATCTCCGCGTTCTCGTCGCCGCCGAGATACGCGCCCGCGACCCTTGTCAACTTAAAATTGTTGACAAAACGCAGTGACGGCACATGCGGTCCTCGACAGAGATCCTCAAAGTCGCCTTGTTTGTAAATGGAAACGGTGTCGCTCTCTATTTTCGACAATACCGCCTGCTTCAAATCGTCGTCTTTAAACTTTTCCAGCGCTTCGTTTTTGGAGATTTCATACTTTTCGATCGCATATTTCTTTTTGGCGATCTCTTTCATCTTTTTCTCAATTTTTTTCAAATCCTCTTCGCCGATCTTTTCACTCACGCGAAAGTCGTAATAGAACCCTTCGTCCACAACGGGACCGACGAAAAATTTTGCGTCTGGATAGAGCTCTTTGATCGCTTGCGCCATCAAATGCGCCGCCGAATGTCTGATGATCTCCAACGCTTCGGGGGAGTCGTCGTATGCAACAGGCGTTAAGCTTTCGTTGTTCGTCGCGCTTTGCGTATCAAGCAACTCTCCGAAATCGTTTTTGTAACCGATGATCTGTTCGCTCACCTTATAACCCTTTTGTCACTTTGTCAATATGGAATTCCCGCGTATTATACCCAAATCGCCTTTTTAGACGTCACCGCTTTTTTCGTTTTCGCTAAGCGTATCGTAGAAACGATAGGTACCGATTTTATTTTTTGCAGCTTGTAATGCCATGTCGGCATAGCGACCCAACATCATGACTGCTTTACTATCCTCGGGATATCGGCTAATACCTATCACCACTTCGATAGGAATGACATGTCCCGCAATACGGTACCTTTCCGTCAAGTGTCGAATCAACTCTTTGGCAAATTGCTCCGCCGTGTTTTTATCCCCTTCTAGAATCACCGCAAATTCATTTTCGCTCAATTGTGCTGAAAAAGCGCGTTCTTTGCACAGCTCGGAGAGTTTGTGTGCGACATGCCCTACAACTCTCTCTGCCGCCGTCGCACCGAACTCCTCGCTTATCTTCGCGTAGCCCGCTATCGAGAGAAAAAGCAAAGAGAAAGGCTGATGACGCTGGATAGTTTCCACCAATACGTTCTTATAGGCGTCCCTACCCGCCAACCCCGTGTAATGACCGCTATGTCCTTCGCTATGGTCTTCTTCCTCCATTGATAAATTACTTTCATGAAAATAGATGAGATGCTTTAAATAGGATAAAGGGACAATCAATGTCGCCAATGCAAACGAAACAAGAATATCCGCACGCGCTTGCCAATAAGGAACTTCGACATAGAGTAACGCCATACATCCCAATGAAACCAAAAGCGCCGCATACAAATAACCGACACCGAGATTCAATCCGCTTCTCATCACAATAACGATATACAACGGCAAAAGAAAGATACCGTATTCTCCCATCATATAAACAAAATAGGTCAACGACGCACTATCCATTACGACGACGAAAAGTTTTCTAAGTTCAACTGTCGTATCGGGAAACTTTACCGTATAATAGTACTGCCCTATCGCGACAAAAACCAAGACCAAAGCGGTAAACGCCGTTTCCAAAATTTTTTCACCCAAACGTTCCGGCAGTTGCCCGTAAAGCAAAAAGGCCAAAATACCTACCGTCAGAAACAAAACGAATCTGCCGAGAAGGTATATTCTCTCTTCATATCTGTAAAACGCTTCTACGTCCATTACTATACGCCTCTAAAATATTTGCCTTACATCTTACTTTTTTCAAGCTAAAGTCACTCTTAAACAAAAAGAAGAGATATCGAAACCCTATCCAAACCAGACCTCTTCATACCGAGACCCTTCCACGATAGAAAGTATCAAAAACAATCCCAGAGTTGCCAGTGGCGCCGCCGTCAGCCAAATCACAAAACGTTTGCGAAGCAAAAAGTAGAGCAATCCTCCCCATCCGATAAACAGGGCTACTCCATGCGCATAAAAAAGCGGTAAAATCGGTCGAAGCATCGGCGTCAATGCCGCACAAGCAATCAAAAAAGCGAATATCGCCAACGACGAAAGAAGAAATTTTATATCGCGCTCGATACGATAGCGCACGATAAGAAGTACCGTTGTCGCTAAAATCAGCAAAAAAGGAAGGAGTTTCATCGTATCTCCTTAAGTTCGACATTTAAAGTCGCTCTACAACCTCAATCCCCAGCAAATTCAATCCTCGTCGAATCGTTTTTGCGGTCAAATCCGCCAACAATAGTCGCGATACGCGAATCTCTTCGGGCACCTCTTCTTTGAGAATGGGATTGCGTTCGTAAAAACGCATAAACAACGTTACCGTCTCATATAAATAGTTGGTAATCAAATGCGGAGCCGCTTCCTCCGCGGCACGCCACAGCACATCTTCGAAACGCAGCAACATTACCGCCAGCGTATGCTCCAGAGCGTCGCCGATACGAATTTCGCCTTCGGGTGTTTTGCCGTATTTTCGAAAAATACTGCGGATACGCGCATAGGCATATTGCATATATAGCGACGTATTGCCTTCGAAACTGAGCATCTTGTCCCAATCGAAAACATAGTTCGCTTCTCTGTTGATAGAAAGATCGGCATACTTTACGGCGCCGATACCCACAACGTTTGCAATCTTTTCGAGTTCTTCTTCGCCATAACTCTCTTTTGACGTGATCGCCTCTTTCGCACGCATTACCGCTTCGCCCAACAAGTCCACCAGCTTGACGGTACCGCCTTCGCGCGTTTTGAACGGCTTGCCGTTTTTATCCATCATCGTACCGAAAGCGATATGTTCCAGTCGTACGTCGGACGGTACCAAACAGGCTTCTTTGGCGACACGAAAGACTTGTCTGAAATGTTCGCTTTGACGCGCATCGACAACATAACAGATACGTTTGGCTTGCAACACGTTAGCGCGATACCACAATGCAGCCAAATCTGTCGTAGCATAAAGATATCCGCCGTCGGATTTTTGCACGATAACCGGAACCTCTTCGCCTTCCAAAAAAACACATTGCGCGCCGTCGCTAATACGTAACATCCCCGCTTCGTCCAATTTCGAAACGATATTCGGCAATTGTTCGTTATAAAAACTCTCCGCACGCACATCGTCTCTTGTCAAGTTGACACCGAGTTTGTCATAGACCTCTTCGCAATGCCAGAGGGAAATCTCGATAAAGCGTTTCCAGAGTGTTAAACAGTGGGGATCACCACTTTGAATTTTGACAACGTATTCTCTCGCTTTATCCGCAAAAGCGGGATCTTCGTCGAAACGCTTTTTGGCGTCTTTGTAAAACTGCTCCAAGTCCGCCAAACTCTGCGTATCGG
>JALVPA010000052.1 GCA_027026055.1 Campylobacteraceae bacterium
CCTTTCATTCCTCTCGTTCCTTTATTTTTTACAGTAACGCTTTTCTCTTTTGCCGCTACGCAACAAGAAGCGATTTCACATGTGGTATCTTACGCTTCGGGTAAGGTACAGGCACCGACTCTTCAAGATTATCGCGATGTCGGTATCGCAAATATCGAAGAAGCGATTTTACCTATACTTAACGATGCGATCAAAAGAGCGGATCCTCTCTCGGTAGATACGAAAAAAGAGATAGAAAGGGAGGTGAATGAAGCATGGCGTAAACTTCATGCGTTTATAGCTCAAATGACACTATTCGTTTTGAACACGCCTACCGATAAAGAACGCGCGATAGCGCTACTCTCGGCATATGCGGAAAGTGACGGTAATAGCGAATCGCCGACACTCGAAACTTATGCGAAAGCGGGAATTGTCGGTGTGACGGCGGAAAATATCGAAGAAATAAACGCTCAAATTGCAAACAACGATGCTTCACATACCGACACACAATCCGAAATACAACGTATCGTCGACGATTATCTTGCTTCCCAAGATACGACACCGCCGCAATTTCTTACCGACAGCAATCTCAGCATACCTGAAAATACGACATTTGTCGCGGATATTGACGTAAACGATACGACGCGTGTTCGTTTCGCTATCGATACCGCTTTTTCGGACAGCGCTCTTTTCACTATTACGGAATTTGACGGCATATTGCGTTTTCTCAAAGCACCGAATTACGAAAAACCGTCGGATGGCGACGGCGACAATCGTTATGTTGTTGCGGTATTGGCTACCGACGAAGGAAACAACACGTCGCGTCGAGAGTTTATTGTGAGTGTAACCGACGACAATACGACCGCCGACCCTATCGATATGCAAGAACAAAACAGTGTAGTCTACAGGCATGCAGATAGTAATACGACCTTTAAGATCGACCTCGGAGAAGAAGAGAAAACGCTTTATATTGTCTTTACCAATACCGATTCGCGTTCGGCTACGAATGTGACCCTAACCCGCAATGCGAAAAAGATTTCTCCCGTTTCAAACGTTAGACAAAAATCCGTCGTTCATGCGAAAACAAAACGTACCACACCTATCATGCCGAAACATGCACCGGAAAAAATACGTAAGATTAACCTGGAAACGCTTCAAAAACTTGAGCCTCTTTCTTCGTCCGCCCTTTTACGCAAACGGATTGCGTCCTCGCCTACGCGTCGCGAACGATCCGCCGTCGGGGAGAGTAAGATATTTTATCTCTCTACCGATACCTCCGAAGAGACAAATGCCACCCTCAAAAAAATCGTTAGTGCCGATACCGCATTCGGTACGAAAACACTTTACGTTTGGGTCTCCAACGACGCTTTCGACGACGGAAACGGATGCCAAAAACAAAAATGTATCGACCAAAACAAAGTCGATATGTTGGCATCGCATTTTCTTCAAAGCGGGACGGATAACGATATTTACGATTGGGTAACGAATATATACGGGGAAGAATGGGGAAGTGAAGGCGCCGACAATTATAGCAATACGATTCCCGAAAGCAACGAAATCACGATACTCCTTACCGATATAGACAACGACAATAGCCCCAACGGTGGTACGGTAGGCTATTTTTCCGGAAAGGACAACTTGACGAAAGAGACTTACAGCGGCTCCAACGAAGCCATTATGTTTTATATCGATGCCGTGATGTACGGTAACGACGATATCGCAAATGCGTATTGGCAAAAAGAGACCTATTCTACCCTCGCCCATGAATTTCAACATATGATCAACTACTATCAACATAATATTTTGGGACAAAACAGACCCGAATATGCATGGTTGGACGAGATGCTTTCGGTAACGACCGAATATGTCGTTGCCTATAAGCTGCAATACGACGGTATACGTGGCGTCGAGTGGAACGACGGTACGGCCGGAGAACCTGCAAACGGACAAGGGATGTTCCCGGATTTCAACGAAAAGAACGATATAACATTGCCGGCATGGCGTTTCGGAGATAAATACGATTATGCAAAAGTCGCTGCATTCGGAAGTTTTTTGGTGCGTAACTACGGTATCGGAGTTCTTGATAAAATCGTACATGATCCCGAGCGAGGAAAACTTGCGGTTACACATGCCGTGAATGCACTCACGGGAAGCGAACCCTCTTTTTACAAACTGATGCAGCGATGGGGAACGGGTATGTTGCTTTCGGATAGAGACGATCTTTCCGAAAGTATGCCTCGATACAATACGGGAGATTTCCTCTCTTACGAGTATAACGCTATTACCTATAGACTCGGTTCTATCGACTTTTTCCGTTACGATCCCGAACCGTCGATACATACCGAAAACGGAACGGTAGAAGCGGAATCGAACTATTACTATAAAGTGGGAGATGCTTTAAACGGTATCGTGGAATTGAACGTGACGGTAGAAAATAACGCTACTGAAATGACGTTTATCGCCAAATAAACAATCGTTTATCACTTTTTTCAATACTTCAACGGATCGACCGTACGATCGTCGCTTTGGAGTAGTTTGGCACGTCGTCGTAAGCAAAGACGGCATAATATTTTCGATATCGAACGAAGCGCAATTGTCGTAGGTCCAGCTATCTTGCCCGCCGTAGAGTTTCACCCCGTCCATGAAGTGTTTTGGCGGATGGAAACTGTTATACACGACATAGTAGACGCGTACCGCCGCATTCGCGTATCTTTCCCGCGTCAGTTTGAACATTTCTTTCTTTTCGCTAATGCGAACGAAGGTTTTGAACCGTTGTGCGCGGTTGTTCTCTTGGATATATTGCCCCACGTAACCGTTTCGTTTTTGAGCGCAAAAAGCATTTTGTATCCTATTTTTTACTGACGGCACGGACGGTATAGTAGTAGTTTGTCGCACTCTCGAGATCGCGATCGACAAAAGGCCTCTCTCCTGCTATCGCAATACGGGTACGTTCTGTCCGGGCCTCTTTGTCTTTGGTGAAGCGATAGATCTCGAAATGGATATCGTCGCTTCCTGCGGCGTACCCACACTCGACGGATGGGGTCCTTACGGTGACGGCGATCACACGATACACGAACGCGCCTTAAAAGCGAGTTTTGAAAAACGCATCGCCTTGGTTACGCCTATTTTGAAAGCCTTTACGCAAGGGGTCTTTTAAGCGCGCTTTGGAAAGTTTTTCGCTCTATCGTTGCGAACCGCGTAACATATCGATAACGTTAGTGGCGTAGCTGCCTTTGGGGAGAACGAACGAGAGTTCGTAATGCGCTTTTTCGGGGATGTAACGCGTTTCGATCGCTTCGGGCCATATCCATGCGTAACGTCGGGCGCCGTAGAGTGCGATGGGTTCGTCGAAGACGCGCTCAAGCTCTCCCGCGGCGGCGACGGCGCGTTTGGTTTTGCGTCCCGGGATAAGGCCGGTCGGCGCGATATCTCGTGCGACAAAACGCGCCGCTTCGGTTTCGAGGTTTTCGAGTTCGAAGAGTTTGCCGTAGGGATAGTGCATCATCAGCTCCCCTTCAAGCAGCTTGAAAAAGTGCGGCTGTTTGTCGATACCCCTCAATACACCTTTGGGAAGCTCCATCGTTTTTTCTATCTCGTCGGGCGAAAAGCTTTCGGTAAGCAGGTTGATTTGCATACGTTTGACAAGCCATGCGTTAAAGAGATGGCTTTGGTACGCTCCCATCAAAAATTCCGCCGTTTTGCGATCGCGCATGCGGCGCTTTTTCTCCAGCAACTTTTTGCCCTCGATCCAGTTGGTGCCCTCGGTACCGAAGCGCTGCGTACCGAAATAGTTCGGTACGCCGTGCTTTTCTATCCACGCCAATACCGAATCGAGCATCTCTTTTTGTATGCCCAGCACCTTTTTGAGACGGATACGAAAACGGTTTCCTTTGAGATGTCCGATACGCAGTTTGTTTCGATGACGCGTCAACGAGAGGATTTTGACCTTTTCGTGCGAAAAGCTTCCCAACTTCGCTTCGCATGCGGCGGGAAGGCTCAAGTACTGTATCGTCATGGCGTGTTTGTCTTTAAGTCCCGCATAACCAATGTCGCGTCTATTGATGCCGCAATGGACGCAAAAAAGATCGATGAGTTCCCATGTGGTCAGCTCCTTTTTACGCACACGGACAATCAGATGTTCGCCCTCTCCGCTAAAAGGATAGAGCGGGATCTCTTCTACGACGAAATCTCTCGGCGAAGGATTGAAGAGGAAATCGTTGGTGTGACGCAGCGGGTACAAGGGTATGACGGGTTCCATGACGACCTTCGTGTGTGAAATGGTAAAATATCGTAACGGATTGTAGCGCAAAGCGCGTTAGAGTTGGGATACAGGCGAAACTTTGTATAATCCTCACAAAAAAAGTGGTTGATATGCGGTTTGAAAAGAAAAAAGCGATTTTGTTCGATCTGGACGGTACCTTGGTAGATAGTGTGCCCGATTTGGCGGCAGCGGTCAACGAAATGTTGCGGCGACTCGGACGCGAAGGTTACGACGAAGAGACGGTGCGTTATTGGGTGGGTAATGGTGCGCAAATTTTGGTGCGACGCGCGTTACTCGGCAAGCGCGACATCGACGGTGAAACGATAGAGACCGATCTGTTCGAAAAAGCGATGGCGCTCTTTTTCGATGCTTACGCCGCGCATTTGAGTCGCGCCACACGTCCCTATCCTTATGTGATGGGAACATTGTCCGAACTGAAAAAAGCGGGATACAAAACGGCAATTGTGACCAACAAACCGGAGCGTTTCGCTCTCCCGCTTGCGGAGCGTCTCGGTATGGCCGATCTTTTCGATGCGATCTACGGCGGAGACAGATTCGAAAAGAAAAAGCCCGATCCATTGCCGCTTGTACGCATGTGCGAAAATCTCGGCGTCGCTATCGACGATGCGGTGATGGTGGGCGATTCGCGAAACGACATTTTGGCGGCCAAAGCGTGCGGTATGCCGAGTATCGGTGTTACTTACGGCTACAACTACGGCGAATCGATTTCTCGCTACAAACCCGATGCCGTTGTCAACGCGTTTGACGAGATCGCTTCGTTGTTCACGCATAAAAAATAAGGAGAAGAGATGTCGAAAAGAGTTCGCATCGCCATTGTTGGCGGCGGTATCGCCGGTACAAGTGCGGCATACTACTTGGGACTATCCGGTGCAAACGTCACGCTTTTCGAACGCGAAAAGAGCTTGGTGACGGGACCGCCGTTTTGTCATCTGCACGCGGGCGGCAATCTCTATCCCGAGATCTCCGACGAACAATGCAAAACACTGCTTCGCCAATCGATCGATTTCGCGCGTGTTTATCCCTATTGTGTCGATTATCGCCCCACTCTCGTGGCGCTGCCTATCGACGATCCGCGCAAACCCGAAACGATTCGGCGCCGTCTCGAAATGTTGCGCGACACCTACCGAGAGGTTGTCGAAACCGATCCGGGCGCGGCGGTGTTGGGTAGTCCTCGAAGCTATTTTCGCGCTTTTGAAAAATCCGAATTGGAAGCGTTTCGCGTTTTGGCTACGGACGAAACGCTCGAGTACGAAGAAAAGTGGCTCTATGCTGCCGCCAAAACGCTCGACTTGAGACGTTTGCAGTTTCCCGTTTTCCTCGTTCAAGAGTACGGACTCAACCTTTTTCGCCTTGCGGCGGGCGCGACGATGCGACTTCGACGTATGCCGCATATCGATATGAAGCTTCAAACGCGTGTCGTTTCGATAGAACGCACTAAAGCCAAACGATGGCGTATCGTTTTTAAAAACCGCGACGGATCCGAGCAGAGTCTTGAAGTTGATTATCTCGTAAATGCCGCCGGATTTCGCACCGGAGAAATCGACGACATGATCGGTCTTTCGTGTCGCCGGATGGTGGAGTTCAAAGCGGCTTATATCGCGCGGTGGGATGAGACGAAACGACAAAAGTTCCCGGAGATCATCGTTCACGGTGAACGCGGCACGCCGCGCGGCATGGGACAGTTTACTCCCTATCCCGGAGGGTATGTGCAGCTGCATGCGATGCGTAAAGACGTTACGCTTTTTGAAAACGGATTGGCGGTCAATCCTCCGCACAGTTGCCAACCGCCGCTTCCGCATGACCTGTTGCGCAAGATAGAGTTTCGGTGGTACGAAGAGGAGATCGAGGTGCGTACGCGACGCGCGATTACGCATATGGCAAAATACCTTCCCGATTTTTCCGAAGCCTCGGTAGGCGCCAAGCCGCTTTACGGCGCACAGCAAATCCCCGGCGAGGACCCCGCGCTACGTGTCGCCGAAGCGGCTTTCCCGCTACCTTGTTACGCCAGATGCGAAATCGTCAAAGTTTCGTCGGCAATCGATATGTGCCGCGCTATCGCCGAGGATATCGTTGCTTGCGGATTGGCGTTTGAAGCCGTATCGACAGAACGCCTTTTCGAAGACGCGGCTGCCCTACGCGACGACAAAACGTTAAACGCTGCGGCAAAACGTATCGCCGCAGAACGGGACTA
>JALVPA010000053.1 GCA_027026055.1 Campylobacteraceae bacterium
CTCTTTTTTCTGCTCCATACGCGTTATGTACGCTATTTGCTTCTTTTTGCAACCTTTGTCGGTATCGGCACCGAAGCGGGAAATCTCGATAGGTTACACAGCGCTTATCGTGCCTACGAAGAGGGTAACTACAGCCGTGCCGTCACCCTTTTGAAAAAGATCGAAACCCCCTCTTTCCAGCGAAACTACGCGCTGGCGAACAGCTATTACAAACTGGGCAAATACGACGAAGCGTTGCGGCTCTATCGTACATTACGCACCACTTCCATCCCGTTCAAACGAAAAGTGGTGTACAATATCGCAAACTGCTATGCACAAACGGGGCGCTACAAAGAGGCGGAACGTCACTATATCGAAGCGCTTCGACTGGGAGCGGGCGAAGATGCGTGGCACAATCTCTCCATCGTTTTGTTCAAACGAAACAAAGCGGCACCGCGAGGAAAAACCGCACCTTCCGACGCACAAAACGCTTCTGCGAAACAAAGTGCGTCGACGGACGACGCCGAGGCGCAAAGCGGCAAGCGCAGCGGCGGGCGAGGCGGCGGAATGACGGGCAACGGCGGCGATACCCGTACAAAACCCCAAGCCTCCGACGTCGCACAAACGCCCGAAAGGCAAAACGGACACGCGACACCACATCCGCTCGGATCGAAAGTGTACGAACTGATCAATAAAGGATATATCCGTGAAACCAAACCTTGGTAAAGTGCTCGTACCGCTTGTGCTTTTCGCGCATATATCCCTCGCAACACCGTTTACCTATCGCATCGATACCGATACCGACACCCCCTATCTCAAAGCGCCCGTACACCTCAGCATAGAGCTTAACCAAACCGATCCGAAACCGGTGTTGCTCTTCGACTTTGCGGTGCGAAAAAATCGCGCCTATCGCCTCGAACAGTTTCGTACGCTTACCGACGATACGCCGCACCATACGCATCATCGTTACGAATACCTCCTCTATCCGCTTCGCGAAGGCAATATTTCGGTCGATTTTCATCTGCTACAGCGTCTCTCCGACGACGACAAGATCGCTTACTTTTTCTCGGGCGATCGCGACGATTTCAAAAAGCTCGAAACCGTCGACAGCGAAGTGAAGCTGCCTTCCGTCACGTTACTTGTCCGTCCGCTTCCCCCTTCTACGGAGTTGGTGGGCGATTTCAAACTCCACCATGACCTCTCCGCCGAAAAAACGCAGGCCTATACCCCGGTATCTTTGCATATCGCACTCGATGGAGAGGGGTATCCGCCGATAGTGAAACACCCGCTTCCGTCGATAAAGGGTGTCAAAATTTTCGCCGACAAACCGCGTATCCAACGCCGCAAAACCGCTCACGGGATATACTATCGCGTCACCTACACCTACGCGCTCTCCGCCGCCGAAAGCTTTACGATACCGCAAAGAGATTTTATCGCGTTCGATCCGCGCAAAGGACGGCGCTATACGCTCACCCTCCCCCGAACACGTATCGTAGTAAGCCCCGTCGACGCCGCCGCGCTTGTCGACAAACACGATACGCCTCCCCTACTCGAAGCGCCGTCGTATCGCGACATCTTCGATATACTCGGTTATCTCCTCGCTTTTGCGGCGGGCTGGATCGCCGCGCTTGTGTCGCCCTCTTTTGCTTTTTCGCGCAAAAAGAGACGACACGATCACGATCCTTTCGTCGAAGCGGTAAAACGCACCAAACATCCCAAAGCGCTTTTGTCTCTTTTGCTCGCCGCAGACAACAGAGCTTTCGACGAGGCGATCAAAGCGCTCGAAGCGCATCTGTACGATAATGCGCCGCTCGATTTCAAAGCGCTTAAGCGCCGTTTGCAAACCATCACGAGGAAAGACAACGATGCATGAATCCATCCGAAAGCTACTTGACGAGATCGGCAAAGCCGTCATCGGCCAACAAGAGATGGTCGAAGGGTTACTTATCGCTCTGCTAAGCGAAGGGCATATTTTGATAGAAGGGGTGCCGGGATTGGCGAAGACCACGACAGTCAACGCCCTTTCTCAAGCGATGGGGCTGGACTTCAAGCGTATCCAATTTACGCCTGACCTGCTTCCTTCCGATATCACGGGAACACAAATCTACAACCCCAAAACCCAAGAGTTTCACATCAAACAAGGACCGCTCTTTGCCAACCTTGTGCTCGCCGACGAGATCAATCGCGCCCCCGCCAAAGTCCAGTCGGCGCTACTGGAGGCGATGCAAGAGAAGCAAATCACCATCGCCGAGGAGACCTTTGTGCTTCCCGATCCGTTTATGGTGATGGCGACGCAAAATCCTATCGAACAAGAAGGGGTCTATCCCCTTCCCGAAGCGCAACTCGACCGCTTTATGATGAAGCTCGTCGTTCACCACAACAGCGAAGAGGAAGAGCTCGAAATCATGCGCAAAGCGGCGAAAAAGGCGTTTGGCACCGTCACACAAGCGATGGATGCGGATACCCTCGCAGCGCTTAAAAAAATGCTCGATACGATCCATTTCGACTCGGAAGTCGAACGCTACATCGTACGTCTCGTCGCCGCTACGCGCAATCCCGCCGCTTTCGATATCGATCTTCCGCCCGATACGATTCGCTACGGCGCCAGCCCGCGCGCTTCGATCGACCTTTACAAAGCGGCGCGAGCCAAAGCGTTTTTGGAAGGCAAAACCTATGTGTCGCCCGCCACCGTCGGCCTGGTCGCTCACAATGTATTGCGACACCGTATCGTATTGGGCTATGAAGCGCGCGCCAAAGGAACAAGCGCCGATACGATCGTCTCCACAATCCTCGAAACGGTACCGATACCGTAGGTAGCGACATGAGCGTACACACCGAACACAACAAACGTACTTCGCATAGTCACTTGCCGACACCTTTCGCTCCGACGGAGGTCGCTCCGTGAACCCGAATGTCGGCGCGTTGTTGCTCAAAGCGCGCAAAGAGGTCTATACCCTGCTTAGCGGACGTTCGTTGGCATCGCGTTTCGGAGAAGGCTACGACTTTGCGGAGCTTCGGGAATACCGCCCCGGCGACGACGTACGAAAGATCAATTGGAATATCACCGCCAAAACGGGCACTCCCTATATCAAAGAGCTTCATGCGCTCAAAGAGCTTTCCGTCGCCCTTGCTATCGTTGCGGACGGAAGCGTCTATGCGGGCAAGACAAACACCAAACAACGCACGATGGCGGAGGCGGCCGCCATCCTCGGCTACGCTGCGCTTTACGGCAACGATCTTTTCGAAGGTTTCGCTTTTCTTCCCGAAATCACTTTGCGCACCTACCCCACCAAAGAGATGCCGCCGTTAGAGCACTTCATCGAAGCGTTTGCAAACACCGAACTGCTACACACCGAACAAAAAACGCAACATGCGCTAGATGTGCTTTTCGGACTGCTGCCGCGCCCTTCGCTGCTTTTTGTGATTGCCGACTTTCTCGACCCTGTCGATCTCTCTTTGTTGGCGCAAAAACACGATGTCATCGCGCTTGTCGTGCGCGATCCCGCGGAGATAATACCGCCGCGTGCGACACCTTATACGTTTCGTAATCCGCGCACCGGCGAACATTTCGAACGAACCCTCTCCTCATCGCTTTACAAACGCTACGAAGCGCGTTATCTCGCGCACGAAGAGCGGCTGTTGCGTCACTTTTACGCACACAATATCCGCTATGCCTTTTTGCGGAGCGATAAAGAGACCTTTGCGCAGCTGTTTACACTATTGGGAAGATAAGCGTTAAAAATCGTCCGGGTGCATTGCGGCGTCGATACGATATTTACCCTCTTCTTTGAGAATACGCGTATCCCCCGATTTGTAGGCTTTTTTGATGCGTTTGAGCAGTTTGGCGCGTTTCTTTTCCGAATCGATCCCATAACGCTTGAAAAACTTTTTTACGCCGATATATTCGCTCTCTTCGGGTTGGATGTCAAATGTCTCCACCGCTTCGATCGTCTCCTCTTCTTCTTGCGACGACGCACGGTTTTCGATCCGCTTGGTATAGAGCATACGCATTTCGTAGAAGGCTTCTTTGAGCAGTTCGATCTCGCCTTTAAGCGTGCCGGTGATTTGCTTGTTGGACTCTTTGAGGTCGTTGACGGTCTCTTTGAGTACGGCGATGGTTTCGTCCTTCGCGGCCAACAAGGCGGCATAGTCGGCGGTTTTTTCCGTCGCTTTTCGCGTCGTGGCGACACGCTTTTGCGTCGCCGTGTCGCTTTTTTCCGTTTTCGCGCTTTTGTTTTCGTTTTGCGGCACGACGATATAGAGTTTGCCTTCGACCTCTTTTGCCTTGAGTATACCGCGCTTGATCTTCGCATAGACCGCCTGTCTGGAGATACCGAGTTCTTTGGCATACTCCGCCGGTTTCATCAATTTTTCCATAACCGCCTTCCTTTTCCCTTGTCGGATCGAACCCGAGTTGAAAAAATCATAACATAAGTTTATTGAAAAATGCGGTTACTTTTGCGTACCGTCAAGCACCGGCACGAAAAGGCACGACTCGATCGTTTCGCTGCTGATGCGACCGTTCTTTTTATAGTAGCGGGTAACGATATGATAGTTTTCGGTCTGTTCGACGGGTGCGAGCAAAATACCCCCTTCGGCAAGTTGCTCGAAAAGAATATCCGGGATACGCTTCGCCGTAGCGGAGAAGAGGATACGTTCGTAGGGGGCGTATTGTTTCCAGCCGCGCTGTCCGTCGTCAAAACGCGTGATGATGTTGTGCAGTTCCAATTCGCCGAAGCGTCGTTTCGCCTCTTTAAGCAACGTATCGATGCGTTCTATCGTAAAAACGCGGCGCACAATCTTGCTCAATATCGCCGCCTGATAGCCGCTGCCGCAACCAATCTCCAATACCGAATCGACGCCTTGCAGTTCCAAATGCTGCGTCATTTTGGCGACGGTAAGGGGAGAGGATATCCATTGGCTTGCGGAGAGGGGGAGGGCGTCGAGCTTGTAAGCGAGATGTTTGAACTCGGAAGGCACGAAAGCTTCTCTATCCACTTCCAAAAACGCCTTTTTGACATGCGGAGCAAGCGGAAAGTGCTTTTCGATCTCTTCGACGAGTTTTTGTCTGTTGCGCGCTTTGATCATCGCCTACCGTTCCCCTCCGTCCGAATTTCGTGAGCGCATTCTATCCAAAAACGGTTTAATCCATCACGATATAGCGACGAATCTTTTTGATCTCTCTGAAGTCTATCGCCCCTTCGATCGCTTCGGCGCTGTCGTCCATACAGACATCGCCGTTTGGAGAAATGACGGCGGAGGAAGAGGCCATATCGCCATCGCTACTGTTGGAAACGACGACATAACACTGATTCATAATCGCCAACGCTTGAGACAAGACTTCGAGGTGGCGTTTGCGCGGTAGTCCCCAACGCGCGGGTACCAATACCGCATCAACACCCTCGATCTGCTTCCACAACTCCTTGAAGCGCAACTCGAAACAGATCAAAATCGCATAACGCACCCCTTCTATCTCGAAAGGTTTGATACGTTTCTTTTTGCCCGCCTTGAAATAGAGATCTTCGTCTCCGAGTCTAAAGAGTTTTACTTTATCTTGCGTATAAACAATCTTGTGACGATGTATAACTACGGCTCTATTGACGAAATAGTCTTCCTCTTGGACAATCATCGTCAAGACCAATATTTGCTTGTCGATACGTTGTTTGAGCACCTTCAGCGCCATCGCCGAAAACTTGGCGGCGGTAGAGAGGTGTTCGTAATCGTAGGCGGTTAAATAAACTTCCGGAGCAACGATGACATCCTTGTCGTCGTGCGCGTCGATAAGACGAAGAAGGGTGTCGAGGTTGTTTTGATAGCGTCTATCCGAAGGCAGCTGTAACGACACGACGGAAAGCGGTTTGCGACGATAAGGCATGCGCGCTCCTTAAAAGTCGTCGAAGTCGAGGCTACCTTTGGAATAGTTGGTGACGTTGCCTTCGAAGAAGTTGGTTTTTTGGTCGTTAAATTTGGAGAAGTTGTCCACCCATTTGATAGGGTGCTCTACGTTATAAAGCGGTTCGAGTCCCACCGCTTTGAGCCGCTGATCCGCCAAATATTGAATATACTGTTCGATAATGGCGTCGGTAAGTCCCAATATCTGACCTTGGGTGATATACGCCCCCCAGTCGCTCTCCAGCTTGACCGCCGCGCGGAACATCTCGTACACCTCGTCGATCAAATCGGGTGTAAAGAGCTCGGGGCGTTCGCGTTTGGTGGTGTTGATCATGTTTTGGAAAATAAGCAGATGCGTCACCTCGTCGCGCTGGATAAAGCGTATCATTTGCGCGGAACCCAGCATCTTGTCGGCACGGGCGAGGGTATACATGTAGGTAAATCCGCTGTAGAAGTAAATCCCCTCCAAAATCTGGTTGGCGAACATCGCTTTGACGATATTGCGATCGCTCGGATCTTCCGCCAAAACTTCGTAAACCTTGGCGATGGCGTC
>JALVPA010000054.1 GCA_027026055.1 Campylobacteraceae bacterium
GATTATATGAGTTCCAGACCGGGGCTGTTCGCGGCCGGAGATTGCGAGTACGGTCCGATGACGATTGTCAACGCCGTAGGACAGGCCAAACGCGCCGCATCGGTCATCAGTCGTTATATCTACGACGGCAAAGTGACGTTGACGGACGAAGAGATCATGGAAGACCATCTTAATAAGCTGAAAGTTTATAACAAAAACGAAAAGATTACGGGATGGATGCCGGGACTTCCCAGAGCGGTCAGCGAAAAACTCTCCGTCGACGAACGCAAAGACAACAACAAAGAGGTCAATCTTGGTTTCACGGGCGAAGAGGCGATAGCCGAAGCGGAGCGCTGTATGCGTTGTTATTACATCGCGATGGTAGCGGTATAAAGACGAGGCGGTGAAGTATGAGTAAGCACAATTCCATCCATACCGGTAAACCGATCACCATCACCATCGACGGTAAAGAGTGTCGTTCCGAGTTCGGAAAAACGATTCTCGAAATCGCCAGAGAGAACGACATCTACATTCCTACGATGTGTTATTTGACAAAAGTATTGCCCATCGGTTCGTGTCGTATGTGCGTCGTCGAAGTCGAAGGGGTCGAGGGGATGATTCTTTCGTGCCAAGAGAAAGCGGTGGACGGTATCAGCGTAACGACGAATTCTCCCGAACTCTATAAAGAGCGGCAAAACATTATGAAGCTCTATGATGTCAACCACCCGCTTGAGTGCGGCGTGTGCGACAAAAGCGGCGAGTGCGATTTACAAAACAAAACGATGGAGTTCGGGGTCGATTCGCAAGAGTTTACGGCCAGAGATCAACATCGCCCCGTCGAAAATTGGGGATATGTCTCTTACGATCCCGCGCTTTGCATTATGTGTGAAAAGTGCGTGCGTGTTTCGACGGAGATTACGGGTGACGAAGCGCTGAAAGTCAAGTTCGGCGGGTACGGATCGACCATTGTCAATCTTAAAAAAGAGGCCGATTACGCTTCGTTGGGAGAAGCGGCGGCGGTGTGTCCCGTCGGCGCATTGGTGATCAGCGATTTCAAATATACCTCGAATGCGTGGGAGTTGCAAAAGATTCCGAGCTCTTGTCCGCATTGCGGCGGCGGATGTCAACTCTATTATGAGGTCAAACCGACTTCGATTTCCGATCGTAGCGATAAAATCTATCGCGTCACCAACGAAGCGGAGTTTGCAACGCTCTGCGGCGCGGGCCGTTTTGGCTTCGATTATGCCAACAAGGCGGCAAAGAAAAAACCCGAAGCGTTCGCCAAAGCGGTGGAGGCTTTCAAAAAAGCTGATACGGTACGCTTTTCGAGTGTGATTAGTAACGAAGAGGCGTTGATTTTACAACGCCTTAAAGAGCGTTACGGCTTTAAACTGGTCTCTTCCGAAGCCTATGCGTATCAAAAGTTTATGCGGGCTTATGCTTCGATAACCGGAAAAAAACTTTTCGGTGGAGAGGTGGAAAAGATAAAAGATTCCAAAGCGATTATCGTCTTCGGTACGCGGATTAACGACGATGCGCCGACGATTAAGTACCGTATCAACAGCGCAAGCAAATGGCATCGCGCCAGAGTCGCTTATATGCATCCGATGGAAGATAGCGAAATGCAACATATCGCAACCCAGTTTGTCAAATACGAAGCGGGGAGCGAAGAGGGGGTTGCGGCACTATTGGCGCATACGCTTATCGACGGAGAGAATATCGACGAAAAGAGCAAAGCGGTGATGGACACGCTCGATATTGGCTATCTCAGCGCCGAGAGCAATGTGGGCGAAGAGGAGCTCGAAGCGCTCAAAGCGTCGTTGAAAAAACGCGAAGGATTTTCTCTTGTCGTAGGAGAGGATCTCTACACGCATCCTAGAGCCGAACAGATTGCGCGATGGATTGCTTTGATCGAAAAATATACCGACTTCAACGTGGTATGTGTACCCCCCGCGGGCAACGCGATGGGCGTATCGCTTATCTGCGATCTCGACGAAACGGCGGAAGGTTATACGGTAGGTTACAACGCACCGGGCGATTTCGTGCTTTCGGCGTTGGGTGACGGCGACTTGGATATGCCTGCGATGAACCAGCAAGAGGGTACGTTAACGACATTCGACAAAGATGTCGTACCGATGCATGTCGCGCTTTCCTATGACGGTTACGTACTCAACGACATCGCCAACGCGTTGGGAGAAGAGAAACGCTACACGATCGACTACACGCCCGAACTTCCGAGAGAATCGGGATACAAAAAGGTGTGTTTCGACGATTTGCCCGACTATTTCGACAAAACGGGCAAAGAGCATCGCGGGTATCGTCTCGAAGAGCGTTGCGTAGAAACGAACGGAAGTGCGGAAGAGCCCGAAGAGTTGGATACCTTCGACGGTGCGGTCGTTTATCGTTGTAATCCGTCGACACAATTTTCACCCTTTACGGCAAAGGCGACGCACCTTAAGGACGAACCTCTTTTGCGCGGTTCGCAACAATTCGCCGCTGCGGCAAAACTCAAAGACGGCGATTACGTTCGTTTCGAAATAGACGGCGTTGTTTTCGAGCGTCTGTTTACGATTGATACATCGATGAAAGGAACAGTCGCAATAAATCCGACATTTGACAAGGGATTAAGTTCCTCTCTGCTATCCTCTTATAGATTTGGCAGACCGAGCTTTGAGAAAATAGATCAGAAGATAGGAAACGAGAATGAGTGAAGTCAAACAAGCCGAAAATATGGTAACCATCACGATCGACGGTAAGCCTTATCAAGCGAAAGAGGGCGAATATATCCTCAACGCGGCGCGCGCCAACGGCGTGTTTATTCCCGCCATTTGTTATTTGACGCGTTGTTCGCCGACGTTGGCGTGTCGCCTTTGCTTGGTCGAAGCCGACGGCAAGCAAGTTTATGCCTGTAACGCAAAAGTCAAAGAGGGTATGGAGATTACCGTCGATACGCCCAATATTCTTACGGAACGTCGCGCCATCATGGAGGTGTACGATGTCAATCACCCGTTGCAGTGCGGCGTGTGCGACAAAAGCGGCGAATGCGAACTTCAAAACTATACGCTGGAATTGGCGGTCGACGAACAGCACTACAGCATCGCCGATACGAAGCGCGAAGTCAAAAATTGGAGTAGCGTATTGCATTACGATGCGGCGCTTTGTATCGTTTGCGAGCGTTGTACGACGGTATGTAAAGATATGATAGGCGACGCGGCGATTACGACGGTCAAGCGCGGCGGTCCCGCACTGGACAAAGCCTATAAAACGTCGATGCCCAAAGACGCTTATGCGATGTGGAACAAACTTCAAAAATCGATCATTGCTCCCAGCAACGGTACCGATCAAACCAACTGTTCCGATTGTGGCGAGTGTATCGCGGTCTGCCCCGTCGGTGCGCTTTCGAGTAGAGATTTCGTTTATACTTCCAACGCATGGGAGCTTAAACGCATTCCCGCCGTAGCGCCGCACGGTTCGGACGGGTTTCAGATCTACTACGAAGTCAAGCCGACGTCGATTTCCGATCGCACCGAAAAGATCTATCGCGTTACCAACGAATGGAACTACGTTTCTCTCGACGGATCGGCGCGTTTTGCCTACGATTTCCAAAATACGACGGCACAAAAAGACGAAACGGCGTTCGCCAAAGCGTTCGAGGCCTTTAAAAAAGCAAAAACCGTTCGCTTTAACGCACTGATTAGTAACGAAGAAGCTTTGATGTTACAAACGCTTAAAGAACGTTTGGGCTTGAAGCTTTATAATCCCGAAGTACGTCCTTTCCAAAAGTTTTTAGGGTACTATCAAGAAGCGTCCGGCAACAGGTTTTGGAATAGCGATCCCGACACCGTAATGAAAACGGCGGATTTCGTTGTTTCGGTAGGTGTGGCGTTGCGACACGATTCTCCTTCTTCCAAATATGCCTTTAACAATGTTCAAAAGATGAACAAAGGCGCGGGACTCTATTTCCACCCCGTCGGCGATACGCTGATTCCGAAGTTCGGCAAAAATGTCGAATGCGTGGTGCATAAACCCGGCACGGAAGAAGCGGTCATGTATGCGATTCTCGATCTTTTTGCCGATAAAGAGAAGTTGCCCGAAGAGGTACGCAAATATATCGAAGGCTTTAAACGCACCGAAAAACGCACGGTGACCGAAAAGGTGACAAAAGCGGTCAAAGAACAGGTGAAAGACGAAGAGACGGGCGAGATGAAAGAGGTGACCAAAAATGTCGTCGAGACGGTCGAAAAAGAGGTTGAAGTCGAAATAAACGGCTTACTCGAAACATTGGGTGTCGATGCCGACGCCTTTATGGCCTCTTTCGAGAAAATGATGAAGAAAAAAGAGTCTTTCGCTCTGTTTGTCGGAGAAGATTTCTACGGCCATCCGAGGGCCGAAAATCTTGCAAAGCTCGTTGCGTTGGTAGAGAAGTGTTGCGATATGCAAACCGTGATTATTCCTCCCAAATCCAATGCGCTCGGTGTCGCGCTGATTTGCGATTTGGACGATGAAGTCGAAGGATATACGATCGGTTATAATGAAAACGGAGACTTTAAGCTCTCGGCACTCGGCGACGGCGATTTGGATATGCCCGCGATGAACCAACAAGAAGGTACGCTATGCAATATCGGAAAACGCGTCTTGCCGACCAATGCGGCGGTGGAGTATAACGGCTACGAGTTGAACGACCTGATGAAAGCGCTTACCGGTGCGCCGAATCTGACGATCGATTGGACGGAAAAACTGCCGATAGAAAAAGGATTCAAGTCGGTACGATTCGACGATTTGCCGAACCGTTTCGAAAACGACGGAACGGACAATCGCGGCTACAAACTCGAAAATCCTTCCGAAGAGAAACCGTTGCCTTCGGTAGAGCCTTTCGACGAGGCTGCGGTATTGGAGGGCGAGAGTATCGTCTATCGTTGTAATCCGGCAAGACAATTTAACGATTTTACCGATAAAGCGCACGAGATATTCGAGGCGTTCGGGCTTTACGCGAGTCCCGAAAAGGCGGAAACGCTGGGTGAAAAGGTCGTTGTGGAGTTTGCAAACGGTTCGATAGAATTGGACGTGATTGCCGACGAGAAGATGACGGGCGACATTATGAAAATCTCCGACTTTAAGGCGGCAAAAGGCGTTTACGATCTCTTCGGCGCCTATCGCTATCAAACAGCAACAGTGAGGAAGGTATGAGATGGAAACAGTAACATATACGCAAGTGGAAACATTCGTCAACAATCTACCCGAAGTGACGGCTGCAGGGGTATGGATTAAGGCCATTATCATTTTGGCGATCATTTCGGCGGTTGCGGGATTCGGTACTTATCTGGAGCGTAAAGTGCTTGCCTTTATGCAACGACGCCTCGGACCGATGCACGTGGGTCCCTACGGTTTGTTGCAAATCATCGCCGACGGTATCAAACTTTTTACGAAAGAAGATATCGTACCCCAAAACGCCAATAGACTCATTTTTATGTTGGCGCCCGTTATTACGGCCGCGACGGCATTTATCGCATTGGCTGCGGTACCCGTATTCCCCGACTTTACGGTTCCCGAATGGATTCCCGTATTGGGCGGAACCTTCGTGCCTTCAATCGCCGCGGATTTGAATATCGGTATCCTCTTCGTACTGGGTACGATGGCGGCCGGGCTTTACGGTCCGTTGCTTGCGGGTATGGCGCAAGCGAACAAATGGGGGATTATCGGTGCCGCGCGTACGGCAATACAGTTTCTTTCGTATGAAGTGGTCACGGGTCTTTCCATTTTGGCTCCCATAATGTTGGTCGGATCGCTCTCGTTTGTCGATTTCAACAATGCGCAAGCGGGCGGTATCGAAAACTGGATTGTTTGGAAGCAGCCCGTAGCGTTTATACTCTTCTTGATTGCGGGATTTGCGGAAACCAACAGAACGCCTTTCGACTTGCTCGAACACGAAGCGGAAGTGGTGTCCGGATACGCAACGGAGTATTCCGGTATGCGTTGGGGGATGTTCTTTATCGGCGAATACGCCAATATGATTACCATCTCGATCATTGCGGCGATTGTCTTCCTCGGCGGCTACAGCGAAGAGGGCATCGGGTGGTTGACGATTATTTTGAAGGTCGGTTTCTTCTTCTTCCTTATGTTGTGGGTGCGCGCATCTTGGCCGCATGTCAGACCCGACCAGCTGATGTGGCTGTGTTGGAAAGTATTGATGCCGATCGCGGTAATCAACGTGGTAATCACCGGTATTGTGATGATGGTATAAGGAGCAGGTATGGGTTTGGAACAATTTAAAAACAGAAATGTCGGTCGGCAAGATTATGTCATGCTCGATTTGGGACATACACCCGAAACGGGTATGGGCAAATTCAAACAGGTGGTGAGACGTACGGTCAAACCGGAGCTGTTCGTAGGGCTTTGGGTTACGTTCAGAGAGATGATAAACGCACTTTTCAGAGGAAAGATGCATACGGTAAAATATCCGCTTGAAAAATTGCCCATCTCTCCGCGTTACCGTGCGATTCACGAAATGCTCAGACTGCTCGAAAGCGGACACTATCGTTGTATCGGTTGCGGATTGTGCGAAAAGATTTGTATCTCCAACTGTATCGCGATGGAGACGCGTTACGACGAAAACCAGCGTAAAGAGGTTACCGAGTACACCATCAATTTCGGACGTTGTATTTTCTGCGGCTATTGTGCGGAGGTATGTCCCGAACTGGCTATCGTACACGGACCGAGATACGAGACGGCATCGGAGCAGCGTGCAAGCTTCTCTTTGTTCGAAGATATGCTTACGCCGAAGGACAAACTCGACATGCAAAAAGAGTTCGAAGGTTTCGGTGCGGTTTCTCCGAATGCGGACGAAAACATCAAAAAGACGCCGTTGGCGTATTAAGGAGAACGACATGTATGAAACGATCGCATTTTATCTCTTTTCGGTGCTGACGATAGGGCTTTTCCTCGTAACCGTATTGAGCAAAAACGTTCTCTATGCCATGACGGCACTTGCGGCGGGGATGGTGCTTATTTCGGGCTTTTTCTTTATACTCGGAGCGGATTTTCTCGGTGTCGTACAACTGATTGTTTATGTGGGAGCGGTAATGGCGCTCTATTCTTTTGCGATGATGTTTTTCGATGCGACGCGCGATATCAAAGAAAAAAATACCCCCGCGGCGCTTGTCTTTTTGCTTGGCGGATTGAGCGCTTTGGTGTTGGTGTTGATGTTTGCGGCGCCGATTCATTCGGAGGCGATACAAGCTTTCTATCCCGTTCACGAAGGGGTGGGTAACGCGCAAGATGTCGGTATCGTACTCTTTACGAAATATCTCGTTCCGTTCGAGGTGGCGGCCGTCATGCTTTTGGTGGCGATGATTGCCGGTATTATTCTTGCGGGTAAGAAAATGGATAAAAGCCTTACGGAAGACCTGAATGCCGACGACGAAATTATGAAACAAAAGGATACGAAATGATAGGCTTGTCACACTATCTGATTGTCTCCGCGGTACTCTTTTCGATCGGGTTGATCGGAGTATTGCGCAGAAGAAATCTGTTGATGCTTTTTTTTGCGACCGAAGTGATGCTTAACGCGGTCAATATTGCGTTCGCGGCTATTTCCCACTTTTACGGAGATTTGACGGGACAGATGTTTGCCTTTTTCGTCATTGCTATCGCGGCCAGTGAGGTGGCGGTAGGGCTCGGTATTTTGATCGTGTTGTATAAAAAACACGGCAGTCTCGATCTTGACAATCTTGCGAGCATGAGGGGGTAACGATGGAAAAGTTGGTATATATAGCACTCTTTGCGCCGCTGGTTAGCTCGCTCTTCGCCGCTCTTTTCGGCATGATGCCAAAAAAGCAATTCGTAGGTGTGGTGACCTCGATATTACTCGGTATCTCTTTTGTCGCATCGGCGATATTAGCGCATTACGTCTATACGACGGAGGAGGCGATTAAAGTTACGTTGATGGACTGGATCGGAGCGGGCGATTTGCATATCCCCTTCGGTTTTGTCGTAGATCAAGTATCCGTCACGATGATGACGGTGGTCACGCTTGTTTCGACGGTTGTTCATGTCTATTCGAACGGCTATATGGATCACGACAAAAGTTTTAACCGATTCTTCTCTTACCTTTCCGCCTTTGTCTTTTCGATGATGGTCTTGGTTATGAGCGACAATTTCGCAGGACTTTTTATCGGTTGGGAAGGTGTCGGTGTATGTTCGTGGTTATTGATCGGCTTTTGGTACCATAAACCCGATGTCAGTAGAGAAGAAAACCCCTCCATATCTCCTTCTTGGGCCGCAAACGAAGCTTTCATTATGAACCGTATCGCGGATTTGGGAATGCTTGTCGGTCTCTTTATCGTCTATTGGAATACCGGATCACTTCAATATGACGAGGTATTTGCGCAACTGCCTCATTTGAGTGGCTCCGTACTCAATGCCGCGGCGTTGGCGCTCTTTATCGGTGCAATGGGTAAGTCGGCACAATTTCCGCTACATACGTGGTTGACCGACGCGATGGAGGGTCCCACACCCGTTTCGGCTTTGATTCACGCGGCTACGATGGTTACGGCAGGGGTCTTTTTGGTTATTCGTGCCAATCCGCTTTTTAGCATGACGCCGGAGATTAGTTATTTTATTGCGGTACTCGGTACGTTTGTGGCCTTCTTTGCGGCATCGATGGCGTTGGTCAACCGTGACCTCAAACGTATTATCGCTTTCTCGACGCTTTCGCAGCTAGGTTATATGTTTGCGGCAGCAGGATTGGGCGCCTACTGGATTGCGCTGTTTCACTTGGCGGCGCACGCTTTCTTTAAAGCGCTACTCTTCTTGGGTGCGGGTAATGTCATGCACGCAATGGACGACGAACTCGATATCTTTAAGATGGGTGGTCTGAAAAAAGTGATGAAGTGGACCTACCTTTATATGGGATTGGCATCGCTTGCATTGGCGGGAATTCCTCCGTTTGCAGGCTTCTTCTCGAAAGACGCCATTATCGAAACCGCTTTCAACGAAGGTACCTATATCTTGTGGGCGATTTTGGTTGTTACAGCAGGAATGACGGCATTTTATAGCTTCAGACAGGTATTTCTTACTTTCGAAGGCGACGAACGTTACAAAAAATACGGGTTTCATCCTCATGAAGTCTATCGTTATGTATTGATTGCGATGTCGCCTTTGGCGATTTTGGCGGTAATCGCGGGATTCTTCAAAGGTAGCTTCGAAGCTTTCGTTACGGAATTGCTGCCCGAATATCATATGAGCGAGCATACGCATCATTTGGCATGGCTGCTCGGACTAGTCGTCTTGGCATTCGCCGTAGGCGGTATTGTTTTGGCATATAAGAAATATGCCAAAGGCCTCAAGCGCGACGAAGCGCTCGAAGCGACGTGGTATTACAAATTGTTGGCAAATCAGTATTATATTCCGAATCTCTACGAAGAGTTTATTTCCAAACCTTATGCGATGATTTCGGATATTTTCTGGAACAGAGTCGATATGAAGATTGTCGATGCGACGGTCGACGGTATTGCCAAGTTCCTCTACGGTACGGGTGACGGTGCGAGACGTATGCAGACGGGTAACTTGTCGAACTATTTGAATTGGATGGCTGTCGGTGCCGTGTTGCTACTTGCCGTAGCGGCGATTTCGGCGGCGATTATCGGGTAAGGAGAGGTAGATGGATAATATATTAAGCGTTTTGGTCTTTTTGCCGGCATTGGCCGGGTTGCTCGGCTTTGTGGTAAACAAAGAGAGCGCACGCGCGTACGGAATTACCGTAGCGGCAATAGAGTTTTTGCTCTCGTTGTGGTTGTGGGTGTCGTTCGATACGAATAATGCCGGTATGCAATTTGTAGAGTTGATACCGCTCATTCCCGATTTCGGTGTGAGCTATTATCTTGGCGTCGACGGTATTTCGCTCTTTTTGGTGGTTATGACGACATTGATGACGTTGATCGGTATCGCTAGTATGAGTATCACCGAGAACGTCAAGAATATGGTCGTTACGTTGCTTTTCCTCGAAATGACGATGGTCGGCGTATTTGTTGCGCTCGATGCGATCGTTTTCTATCTTTTCTGGGAGCTATCTTTGGTGCCGATGCTTTATATTGTCGGCGCATGGGGAGGTCCGTTACGCGTCTACGCTGCAATCAAGTTTTTCCTTTATACCTTTATGGGATCGCTTGTGATGTTGGTCGGTATGCTTTTTGTCGCATACATCTATCATAATGTTACGGGCGTATGGAGTTTCGCTATCACCGATTGGTACGCGTTGGTTTTGCCTATCGATTATCAGTTGTGGCTTTTCGCCGCTTTCTTCCTCGGGTTTGCTATTAAAGTGCCGATGTTTCCTTTCCATACCTGGCTTCCTTATGCGCACGGGCAGGCGCCGACGATCGGTTCGGTCATTTTGGCGGCAGTCTTGCTGAAAATGGGTACCTACGGATTCGTGCGCTTCTCTTTGCCGATGTTCCCGGATGCGTCTGTGATGATGATTACGCCGATAGCGGTACTTTCCATTATTATGGTTATTTACACCGCAATGGTGGCTTATGCGCAAAAAGATATGAAACAAGTCATCGCATACTCTTCCGTTTCGCATATGGGTATTATTATGATCGGTATGTTTGCAATGAATGCGGAAGGTATTAGCGGTTCGGTCTTTCAGATGCTCTCTCACGGAATCGTATCGGGCGCGCTGTTTATGTTGGTGGGTGTTATTTACGACAGACGCCATACGAAATTGATGAGCGAATTTGGCGGTTTAGCGGCTATAATGCCCAAATATGCGCTTATTTTCGGTATTATGTTGATGGCATCCGTCGGTTTGCCGCTTACCATCGGATTTGTCGGCGAATTTTTGGTGCTTGTAGGTTTTTATGAAGTTTCGCCCGTTATGACGATTTTGGCGGGTACCTCTATCATTGTCGGCGCCGTATATATGCTTAGTGTTTATAAAAAGAGTTTCTTCGGGCCCGTTACGAAGGAAGAGAATAAAACACTCAAAGACTTGACACCAAAAGAGTTATGGTCGTTTATACCTTTGGTAGCGATTGTCGTATGGTTGGGTGTCTATCCCAAGCCGGTATTGCAACCCATTGACAATTCGGTGAAGGCGATGCTGGCTTTTATGGATGAAAAAGCCATTACGCAAGAAGCGAAAGATATCATTAAAGTACCGCATGTATCAGCGCATGCAAGGGAGGTGAAATAATGTTCGAACCTATCAAAGTCAGCTTGGAGAGTCTCAATCTCGTCACCCTTGCGCCGATGCTAGCCGCAGTGGCGGGCGGTTTGTTGATTTTGGTCATTGATTTGATCAACGGCAAATTGCATAAGTCGTTTTATGTAATGTTGACGATGTTAATTTTGTTTATCGATCTCGGTGCCACGCTTGGTCTGACGCTGAACGAACGCGGCTTTTTCAATGTGATGCTTGAAGACGGCGTCGCAATAGTCTCGCAGTTGTTGATTATTGTGGCATCCATGCTCTTTACGCCGTTGGCATTGACATCGAAGCGTTTCCACGAATATTCCTATCCCGAATTTTTCGCCCTTTTCTTGTTCATGGTGGCGGGCTTTCAGTTTATGGTCGCCAGCGACAACTTGATTTTGGTTTTCGTCGGGCTTGAAACGGCTTCGTTGTCGCTATATACGTTGATTGCGTTGCATAACAGAAGCAACTCTTACGAAGCGGCGGTGAAATATTTTACGATGGGCGCGTTGGCGGCAGGGTTTTTTGCCATGGGTTCGGCGGTACTTTATGCGCTTACGGGTACGATCGAATTGGCGCAAGCGGCCGAAGTACTCGCTTCACGCATCGACAATAATGCGTTGGTGCTTACCGTTCTCGGTTCTTCGGTACTGTTGATGGTGGCAATGGCATTCAAATTGTCGCTCTTTCCTTTCCATACGTGGGCACCCGACGTTTACGAAGGGGCGTCCGCACCGCTTGCCGGATATATGGCTATTGTTCCCAAAATTGCGGCGTTTGCGGTCTCCATTCGTATTTTCGGTATGTATATCGATTTGGGTGTCGAGTGGGTCAGAGAGATGATACTGCTGCTGGCGGTCGTAACGATGACTATCGCGAACCTTATGGCGTTGGTTCAAGAAGATGTCAAGCGTATGTTGGCCTACTCGTCCATTTCGCACGCGGGATTTATCATGGCGGCATTGGCGCTCGATACGACCGAGGGTGCGGCGGGTATTTTCCTCTATTACGCACTCTTTATGTTTACCAACCTCGGTGCCTTTGCGATGCTTTGGATCTCCAGACATAAAGTCAGAAGATTCAACGCGCGTTTCGATCACCCTTACGAAAAATTTGCGGGATTGATTCATATTATGCCTATGGGAGCGGTCATTATGGCGCTCTTTATGCTCTCTTTGGCGGGAGTGCCTCCTTTCTCCGTCTTTTGGGGAAAAATCTATATTATGCAAGCGGCGGTCAATGCGGGTTTGGTATGGTTGGCAATCGTCATGGGACTCAATTCCGCCATTTCGGCATACTATTACTTGAAGTTGATCGTCTATATGTTCCTCAAAGAACCCGTTAAAGATGTCGATACGGTCTATTACAACCTCTCCAAACCGTTGATGGCGGTAATCGGATTGGCGGCGGTTGCCACGGTCGGTGCCGTTTTCTATGTCGAACCGCTGATTTCGTATGTATACTTTATGATCAGTGCGAGCGGTTATTAACCGCAATTCTCGGACAAGTACGTATCGATGCGTACTTCGAGTCTCTCCAACTCCTCTCTCGTAACATCGTTGAATTGCGTTTTGTTAAAGGTCTGTTGACGTTTTGCCAATTGTGCCGTGTGCGTTACGATTTTTTCAAATAGCGTATCTTTGTCGTAATACCCGTCGAGATAATCGAGTGTCTCTTTGATACCGATTGCTTTCATGGCATTGGGTGCACGCGTATAACGGGCTTCGAGCATCGCCACTTCGTCGACGAGACCGTCTCGTAGCATCTTTTTCGTGCGTATTCTTATGCGTTCGCGAAGCAGACGGCGAGGCCATACGATTTCGAATAGAGGCAATTCGCCGCTTATGACGGGAACGGGCAGATGGGTATCGAAATAGAGGCTTGGCGGGATTTTCGTTTCGAAGTAAAGTTCCAATGCCTTTGCGATACGATATCTATCCGAAGCGGATAGTTTGGCGGCATAGCGAGGATCGATTTTTTTTAGGGTGTCGTATGCTTGGGGTAGATTTGCTGCGATACGACGTACCTCCGTGCGGACATGTTCCGAAACTTTGGGGAGTTCGCTTATACCGTCGAGTAGGGATTTTAGATAAAAACTCGTACCGCCGACTATGATAAGCGGTTTGCGGTTTGTTTTGCAATAGTGTGAGGCTTCGCGATAGAGCGAAACGAACGTTTGTACGTTAAACGGCTGATTTGGCGAGACGACGTCGATACCGAAGTGAACGATATTGCCGCGCTCTTTCGGCGTGGGTTTGGCGGAAGCGATATCGATCTCTTTATAAACGGAGAGTGAGTCGAGCGAGAGTATCGCCGCATCGTATTTTTTTGCCAAACCTAACGACAATGCCGTTTTGCCGGACGCCGTAGGAGCGATGATGGCCACTTGGATGAGGGGTTTCATGACGTTATCATACCATAACTATCAACCGTAAGTACGAAAAGGGTAGAATAACAGCGAGAAGAAGGAGTTAGAATGGATCTTTTCGATAAAGAGAATCGCTTCAATCTTGCCAACCTTATCACCTTCGGCAATATCGCATGCGGTATTGTTGCGATGTATCTGATCCAACAGGGGAATTTTTTTGTCGCCATCGTATTGGCATGGATTGCGGGCGCACTCGATATCGCCGACGGTAAAGTGGCCCGCAAAATGCATCTGTCTACCGAGTTCGGGATTCAGCTTGACAGTTTTGCCGACTTTATCTCGTTTGTGGTTATGCCCGCTTTTTTGCTTTTTTACGCGACGAAGCACTATCTATCGGTAAGTGGCGTGCAAGAGGGCGTTTTGGGTATGGTCTTTTTGTGGTATATTGTTTCGGGACTAAGACGCCTGGTAGAGTTCAATCTAAAAGTGGACGCGGGCAGTGTGGAAAAATATTTCGAGGGGGTTCCCACTCCTTTGGGGGCGATATTGCTTTGGGTGATCTATTTGGGAGAGGCCTACGGTATCGTAACGAGCGCGTGGATTACGGCGGCGGCGGTCGTGACGATTGCATGGTCGCTCAATTCGTCGTTGAAAATTCCTCATCCTTAAGGAAAACCATGCAAAGAGCAAAAAAGTATTTGCGCGACTTTTCCGAGTTGGTGATGTTTCAACACTCCGTTTTTTCACTCCCGTTTATTTTTATCGCCATGTTGGTGGCAGCCGAAGGATGGTTCGGATGGCGACTCTTTTTTTTGGGCATGCTGGCGGCGGTAACGGCAAGAAATTTTGCCATGGGTGTCAATCGGTATCTTGATAGAGACATCGACAAACTCAACCCCCGCACCAAGAATCGGCCTTCCGTAGACGGTCGAGTCAATACGACGCAGATGTTACTTTTTATCTTACTGAATGCTATCGGGTTTGTCGTTACCGGCTATTTTGTCAACGATTTGGCGTTTAAACTTTCGATACCCATTTTAGGCGTATTGGCCGTCTATACGCTCTTTAAACGTTTTAGTGCGGCGGCACACTTGGTATTGGGCGTCAGTTTGGCGTTGGCGCCGATTGCGGGCGTTATTGCCGTAGAGAGCCGCATTACCGAATGGTCGCTTTGGCTTGCGGCGGGCGTAATGTTCTGGGTGGCCGGATTCGATTTGCTCTATTCGATACAAGATATGGAGTTTGACAAAACGCACGGGTTGCATTCGATTCCTGCAAAGGTCGGCGCGCACAATACGATGCGTATCGCGGCGTTATTTCATGCGATTGCGGTGATTTGTTGGTGGGGATTCGTACAAAAAGCCGATTTGGGTATAATAGCCGAAACTGCAGTTATTTTTTCTGCGGTAATGCTCTTTTACGAACATAGGATCGTGCGTAAAGATTTTACGAAAATAGACAGAGCCTTTTTTACCGTCAACGGTTATTTGGGGTTTGTATTTTTGACGTTGATTATCTTGGAGGTATCGCGATGAGTTACGAAACGGCTTTATTGGGAATTATCGCAATTTTGATTGTCATAACGGTTTTTTTTTATGTAAAATACCTTGGGATACAAGCGGAAAACAAAGCGCTCAAAGAGATTGTCGAAGTCAATGCGAAAACCATCGAGAATTTAAAAGCGTCGAGAGTAGCGGTGAAAGAGGTGATAGAAAACTTCTCGTCGCACGAGGATGTTATGAAGTTGCGCAATGCCGGTAAAAGCGTAGCGGAAATAGCGGAAATGCTTAAGATGCCGGAAAACAAGGTGGAAATGATCATAAAGTTTGACAAAATTAAAAAAGAGAAGTCCAAGCCTCTTGACGCTTAAAGGTTTTTTCGTTATACTTCCGCACCGAATATCGCATACTACTACGTTGCACCCGTAGCTTAGCTGGATAGAGCATCGGTTTGCGGTACCGAAGGTCTCAGGTTCGAATCCTGACGGGTGTACCACTTTTAAATTCCTCTCTAACCACATTTTCTATATAATTGTGTCACTTATAACAAGTAGGACAATCCTATGATGAAAATTCTTCTGATAAATAGCAATCCTGTCGTTTCTCGTTTGGTGGCGATGTCCGTACAAAACGAAGATATCGCGCTCGAAGAGGTGAAACAAGCTTCCGAAATCGACAGTAAGCGACGATACGACCTCATTATGATAGACGATATGAGCTATACCGAAAAGGTGGCCGAAGCGATAGCGCGTATAGAGAGTTTGGGGCGTATTTTTTTTTCCGGTAGAGAAAGCGGTGAAGAGATCGGCAGAGAGATAGATGTCGTCATCAAAAAACCCTTTTTGCCTTCGCAAGTCGACAGTGTGATTCGAGAATATATGGAAACGTATGTCGTACGGAACGAAGAAGAACGTTCCGAAGTCGTCGATAGGGATGCGGAAATGATATACGAAGAGCCCGTTTTGGACGAAAAAGAGGTGGCGCATATCAAATCGTTGCTCGAAGAGATAGAGACGCAGCGCGACGGCGACGAAATTGAAGACGAAACGTTGTTGTTGCAAAAAAAGACGGAGATCATCACGGAACAATTGGAAAAAGAAGGGATTCAAATCATACCCGAAGAGCAAATCGTCGATATGCTCGAAAACGAAACGGTAAGCGAAACGAAGGAGCCGTTATCCGTATTGGAAAGAGAACTGAAAAAGGCAATAGGAAAATCGCTTAAGCGGATCAAGCCTAAAAAGTTGCGTAAAGTGTTAAAGGGAGCCGAAATTACGATTACGATTCGCTTCGGTAAGGATATGTGATGGAGGAGATACGCAACTACGGTGCCATTTTGGTTCTTTCGGGTCCGAGTGGAGCGGGAAAAAGTACGATTATCCGAGAAGCCGGCGAAAGGATAGGAGAGTATTACTTTTCGATTTCTACGACGACGCGAGCTCCGAGAGAAGGGGAGCAAAACGGGCGAGAATATTATTTTGTTACGAAAGAGGCGTTCGAAGAGGATATCAAAGCGGGTAACTTTTTGGAATATGCCGAAGTGCACGGCAACTATTACGGAACGTCGCTGAAACCCGTTAAGAAGGCATTGAAAGAAGGAAAACTCGTGATTTTCGATATCGATGTACAGGGACATCGTTTGGTGCGCGCTAAGTTAAACGACGTTACCACTTCCGCATTCATCACACCGCCTACGCTGCAAGAACTCGAAACGCGTTTGCGAGCGCGTTCCACCGATTCGGAGGAGGTGATTGCCGGACGTATCGCCAATGCGAAAAAAGAGATATTGGCTATCGGAGAGTACGACTTTACGATTGTCAACGACGATTTGCAAACGGCAATTGAGGAGTTTGTTACTATCGCGAATGCGGCAAGGCTTAAATGGAGCGAAAAGAACGAAAAGCGCTTTATAGCCCATTGGTTCGAGGAGACGCCGCGGTAGGTTAAAAATTTTTCTGTATAATTAGTGCGATTGTAATTACGCCTGCCGTGGATGCGACAGGATATGAAAGGATTGAACATGGGTATGCCGAGTATGCCGGAACTGTTGGTGATATTGACAATTGTCGTATTGCTTTTCGGAGCGAAAAAGATTCCCGAACTTGCCAAAGGAGTAGGCAAGGGGATCAAAGAGTTTAAAGGTGCGATGCGCGAAGATGAAGAGGAAGGCAAAAAAGAAACGAAAGAAATTGCCGCAAAAGAATCAAGTTTCGATGACGTAAAAGTCGAAGAGAAAAAGAGCGAAAACGCGTAACGTTCTTCATTTTACGGCGAGAGATTCGACTCGCCTCCAAACTACTCCCAATCGAAAATCTCATAGTGTCGGACTTTATACATGAAACTAAAAGAGAAAATAGACATTCTTATTCGAGAAGCGTTTGAAAAAGCCGGTATCGATGCCGAACCTATTTCCGTAAGCGAAGCGACCAAGCCCGAGTTCGGAGATTATCAATTTAACGGTGCGATGGCTTTGGCCAAAACATTGCGTCGAAATCCCAGAGAGATAGCAATGCAAATCGTGGACAATATCGATACGTCCGGATTGATTGCAAAAGCGGAAGTGGCGGGGCCGGGTTTTGTCAACTTGACACTTGACGATACCTATTTGTCGAAAATGCTTACAGACGCCCTCACGAACGAAAGGCTCGGTATCGGTAAACGCGCACAACCCGTCAAGACGGTTGTCGACTATTCTGGACCTAATATGGCGAAACAGATGCATGTGGGGCATTTGCGTTCGACAATCATTGGCGATACGTTGGCAAACCTGTTGACATTTTTGGGAGACGAAGTGATTCGTCAGAACCATATCGGCGATTGGGGTACGCAATTTGGAATGCTTATTGCGTACTTGGAAGAGTTGGGCGATACCGATACGCAGAGTTTGGCGGACTTGGAGCAGTTTTACAAAGACGCCAAAAAGCGTTTCGACGAAGATCCCGCTTTTGCGGATAAAGCGAGAGAATACGTTGTCAAAATTCAAAGTGGTGATCCCCA
>JALVPA010000055.1 GCA_027026055.1 Campylobacteraceae bacterium
CTCTATGGAAGCGTTACTAAACAATCCCGAAAACAAAAAACTTCTTAAAAAACGAAAGCGTTAAAAGCGCGCTTATCCGTTTTAGCATTGCCCCGCAAGAATATAATCGACGACATTATCGACATAGGCGTTGTGTTTATTCTCTTTGGAGTAGACGATATAAAATTTACGTTTCATCGTATAACCGCGCAATCTCGATTCGAACAACTCTCCGTTCGCCACTTCGTCGGCAATCGCATAACGGGAGATGATGGAGACGACGGGACGCTGCGGATCCTTCTTTGCCTTTTTGATCGTCTGCAATACCGCCGTCGTGTTGCCCACTTCGGAAAGTACGTTGAAACTTTTGCACGATACGCCGAGTTCTTCGAATACTTCGGAGACGATTTTGCGCGTATGCGAACCTTCTTCGCGACACACCCATTGAAAATCGTACAACTCTTCGGTTTTGACGATTTTTGAGATGGGCACGTTACTCACCAGTACCAACTCGTCATCCAACCATTCGCGGTAAATCAGATCGTTGTCGAATACGGGTGACTCTATCAATCCGACATCGAGTTTTCTATCTTTGAGCTTTCGAACGATATTGTCGCTCAAGTCGATGCTTAGATTGACGTCGTTGTTGATGGTTTGCCCCATTTTGTTGAGACATTCGCCCGGGATGATATAGGTACCGATGGTAAAGGAGGCGCCGAGTCTGAAGGTCATCTCTTTGTTGATAATCTTAAGCAAATCTTTTTCGGCGGCATTGATCTCTTTTTCCAAACGCGTAGCGATTTTATAAAGTTCCTCTCCTTCCGCCGTCAATCGAACCCCGTTTTTTTTGCGTTCGATCACCTTGACGCCGAGATACTTTTCGATAAATTTGATTTGCTGCGTAACCGCCGGTTGCGAAATGCCCAATTTCGCGGAGGCTTTCGAAAAACTTCGCTCTCTCGCCACCGTCAAAAAGGTTTCCAACTTTACAAAATCTTTCAACATACGATGTCCCTTCCTAATACTTCCATTTTATTGCGCAATGAAGTATCGTTCGTTTAACTTTTTAGTGATATTATAACAGATTATACTTAAAAAACGAATAATCTCTCCTTATTTTTATAATTTCAATCTCAACCTACATTAGCGTCGACCCCAAAATTTTTACACACATCTTTCCACCCTCCTCTAATCATTTTCTCGATATAATATTTGAGTTATCAAGGAGAGCGATAGAGATGAAAGAGATACTCGATGCGCTGAATCCGTCGCAGCGCGAAGCGGTGGAGCATATCGACGGCGCGCTGCTGATTTTGGCGGGAGCGGGCAGTGGAAAAACCAAAACGCTAACAACCCGCTTGGCATATTTGATAGGTGAAGTGGGGATTCCCCCCGAAAACACATTGACGTTGACGTTTACGAACAAAGCCGCCGCCGAAATGCGCGATCGCGCCCTTACGATGATGCCCGCTTCCGTCTCGCATCCGCCGCTTTTGTGTACCTTTCATAAATTCGGATTGCTCTTTTTGAAGTTTCACATCGAAAAATTGGGACGAAACAACAATTTCGTCATCATAGACAGCGACGATAAAAAACGAATCGTACGCAACATCGCCAAAGAACTCAAAATCGATCTCAACCTCTCTTTTATCGCATCGGAGATCTCCAAATACAAAAATACCCTTCTCGATCCGCAAACGGTCGTCGAAAAAGCAGAGCTCCCCGATTATAAAAAAGTAGCGCAAATCTACGAACGTTATCAAGAGTACATCGTGGAAAACAATCTTGTCGATTTCGACGATCTTTTGATGTTAACCTATCAAATCCTTGAAAACAACGAAACGTTACGTCGCGAAACCAGCGAACGCTATCGCTATATCATGGTGGACGAGTACCAAGACACCAACGAATTGCAATTCAGACTCCTCGAGCTCTTGGCTTCCGAGCACGGCAATCTTTGTGTCGTCGGCGACGACGATCAGAGCATTTACGGATGGCGCGGCGCCAATATCCGAAATATCTTGGAATTTTCGCAACA
>JALVPA010000056.1 GCA_027026055.1 Campylobacteraceae bacterium
GACCAACAAATCGAGCGTACTCTCTTCTTGCTCGCTAAGCGTCGGATTCAAGATAAATTCCGAACCGATCTTACCGACACGAACGGCGGCCGTCATTTGCGATACCGGAATCTCCGAAAGATAAAGCGCGGCCGACGCGGCATGAAGCGCCGCTATTTGCAAATCAACCTCTTCGTCACTACTGACTACCGTTACGGTGATCGTGACGGGATAGCGAAAACCTTTCGGGAAAAGAGGCCTTAACGCCCGATCGACGATACGGGCGGTTAATGTTTCGTAATCGCTCGGCTTAGTCTCTCTCTTGATAAAGCCTCCGGGGATTTTTGCCGCAGCATACGCTTTTTCTATATATTGTACGGTCAACGGCAAAAACTCCTCTTCAACCGGTTCCTCGTCGACGGCGACCGCAGCGATCAAAACGGCTTTTTTCTGTTTGTACATCACCGCGCCGCTAGCCTGTTTGGCCACCTTGTTGCAGATAAAATGCTCTTGAAGGTTGTTAATTTCTATTTTAATTTCAGTCTCATTCATTGTTGTCCTTTATTGTATCTTCCGTAACGGCGACAGCACGTTTCATTCGGTATCTTTCCAAAATCGCCTCAATCTCCTCGAAAGTAACCGCATCGAATGTTTCGTAATAATACTCTACGGAAATATAGTCCTCTATCTTATGCGGACAGAAGACACCGTCACATACCGAAAGCAAATTTTCATATACCGCTTTATCCAGGATCGGTGCCGCGATATAGATATTTTTCGCTTCTCTGGCGATAACGGATTTCAATGCCACCATCATCGTCAGTCCCGATTCGATACACTCGTCGGCCAAGATAACCGATTTACCTTTTAACGGCAAAAGCTCCTCGCCTTTACGATAACGGTATACGTAACTCAGCACCTCTTCTTCGTATTTGCGTTCCGCCTCGTTATATACGAAATCTTCGTTGATCTCAAACGCTTCGACCAACGCTTTATGCATCACCACCTCTTGTGTTTCGGACACCATCGCAATCGCCACTTCGGCATTGTTTGGAGCGGGGATCGGCTCGGTCAATAAAACATCCATCTCCGCACGAAGCGAACAAGCCAAACTATCGGCGATAACCGTCCCCCCTTCACTAATACCGATGACGACCGTCTCCGCACTTTCGAACAGTTCCGAAGGGATCGTATCGGCCACTTGTAACGCCGCCTCTTGTCTATCTCGAAAAAAAAACATATTAAAGTTCGAATTGTTCTGCATATCCGTCTCCGGAAAGTTGTCGTTTCATCTCTTCGTGATCAAAACTATATCGGTATCTTTCGATGTAGGCCATCAAAATCCGATAAGCTTCGTTTATCTCTCTAAATTTCGATGCGTCTCCACCTTTATCGGGATGATATTTTTTTACAAGATAGCGATAATGCCGCTTTATTTCTTCTTTCGAAACGAAAGGAGGAAGATCCAATCTTTCCAAGGCATTGCATATCGCTTCAGGGGACAATTTCATCAGTAGGTTTGATCTGCAAACATATCGGTAAGCGTTGCCGTATTGATACTCGCAAACGGAATAAAATTCAACTGAATATAAAAACTGTATTCTTGATCGTAATCCAAGACTCCTGCCGTAGAGGTGGGTCTAGGTCTGATATCGGCGGAAACGGATGCATCGATACTCCAACAATCCCGATGATAACCGCCGCCAAATCGCCACAACTGCATTTCCGTATTCTCCAAATCGTAACTCCATCGCCCGTAAAACGAAACATGTTCGTTCAAATCGTATGAAAGATCCAATTGTATGTCGTTCGCCCTGACATATGTTTCAGTCGGTGTAAAGTCCTGTTTATATGTATGTCCGATACTGAATTTATAATTCTCTTTTTTCAAACCGATATAGCTTCCCATCTCTCTGATATCCGAAAATTCAAAAGAATAAATTATGTTGTTATAAAACGTCCAATCTTCCCAATCGTATTCCATTTCGTTCTGCAAATCCGCCCATTTGTAATCGCGATCCGTATAGTAACGTTGGGTCAAACGTTGGAAAAAAATCAAATCCATATCGTCGTCGTAGATATATTGGTTCAGTGAAAAATAGAACGACTCTTCGGGCAACCCCGCCGAAAAAAGGTCTTTGATGTCAGGCTGAGCTCCGATAAGCTCTGCCGGCGAAACGGGATCTTGATGTTCGTTGCCGGGAAGAATATATCCCGCCGAAGGTTGTATAACATGCGTATATTTTTCAAAACGTTTGGTAAGATCGCTATATAGCTTCACCTCATGCACGTTACTGGCATACGTAAAATCTTCGTAGGTAAGGTCGCTACCGTTGTCGAAATAGTATTTCCCCGCAAATAGCGACTCTTTGAACACCGCATGAAGATAATCGTCGAAAAGCGGCATATCGAAAGTTATCGGCACACGCAATTCGAGATCTTTCATACGCGTGCCCTCTTTTCGATAACGGTGATGCGCTTGGAGATCCAAAGAGTAGGTAAGGTTGTTAACAAAAACCGAATCCAAAAATTTGTGCCACTGCAACGCGGGTAACGTTTGCAGTGTCGCGTCGTTGTCCGGTAATCGCGTATCGATATAGTACTTCGCATTCAAAGCGCCGTACCACGATTCGTTTTGCAAATAGTAGTCGATTCTCGACTCTTGCAACGGCGATTGACCGAACTCGCTAAGATGCGTTTTTTGTAAATTCAGATAATCGATATCGTTGAGATAGGAGATTCTTACGTATAAACCGTCTTGATAAGTCTCGCCCAGATTATCCGAAATCAGTTTCGCGGAATCGTATTTGAACTGTAAGCCGTAGTGTTTGTCTTCTGGGAGGTTGTGTGTTTCGGAAAAGGAGTCCTTATCCTTAAAATAGCCCACTCGCAAATAACCGTGAGAATGATCGCTGTCTACGAAACGAAACGTACCGTATATTCCCAAACTTCTATCGACTCTGATTTGAGGATTCAACTCCAAATCCATACTGTCGCTGATCGCCCAATAGATAGGCTGTTCGTAGATAAATCCGTCCTCTTCGGTATATCCGATTTTCGGAAAAAGCAAACCCGAAGAGCGTCTGTTGTCCGTAGAAAAAGCCATATAAGGGGTGTAAAACACGGGGATATCCCACAAATTTACGCGCGCGTTGTAAACTTTCATATACTTTTCGGCACTATCGTACTTAGCCGAAGTAAAGTGCAATGTCCAAAGCGGATCGTCCAGTTCGCAACTCGACAATACGCTGGCGCCGAACGTATAGTTACCTTCTTTTCGATTCGCTTTTTTCGTCAACAGCCAAATATCGTTTTCGTTGGCGAAAAAGAGTTCCTTAAAAGTGACTTCGTTACTTTCGGTATCGATTTCAAGATGCGGTGACTGCTCTTTCGTACCGCGATACCCGATCATCTCGACATGACCGTCGAGAACGAGCTTGTGTGCGGCTTTATCGAACGTAGCCCTGTCGGCGCGTATAACACTGTCGTCGTAATAAACCACCACACCTTTTTTGGCATACAATACATCGTCGATACTCTCGACATACTCTGCCGTCACCTCTATCTTCCCCGTACCGGCATAGAGTACCGTCATCGCCAATGCGGAACAGCATCCGAATCGTTTCACCGTTTTTTTCATATCTTTAAACATCGACTACCACGCAATTCGAAACTTTGTCATGTAACGTTTGATGTTTCGGAGAAAAGAAAGCGAACAAAAACCCTATATAAAACACCATTTCGCTGACCAGTCGCATCGATGCACGCCAAAATGCCTGCAAAAAGGTAAGTTTTTGTCCCGTCTTTTCATCCACCGCTTTAATTTGCACCACATATTTTCCCAGCGTCATACCGCTTTGCCATATCAGTATTGTATGATAAAGTACCTTTATCGCAAGGATGATCGGCAAATTTGCGATAAGAAACGCATTGACTTGCATCACCGCCGCTTCGTCCCAAACGTCGATATGCGAAAAAAGCGCTTCGAGTTGAGAAGAGAAAATCACCATCAACAACATATTGACCGTCACATCGTCTACGACGAAAGAAGCGACACGTTTGGCGTTGGAAGCGATAGGAAGATGTTGCGTATCCATCGTTATTCTTTTAGTGCTTGATAGGCGATATCGGTACGGCACTGTTTGCCCGCAAAATGCACCTGTCCCACCAACATATAGGCGCGATCTCTAGCTTCTTTGATCGTATCGCCCATGCCTACGCACACCAATACCCGTCCGCCGGTGGCGTAGAGTTTGCCGTCTTCGCCACGACTGACGCCGGCATAAGCGATATAACTGTTTTCAAGCAACTCTTCGTGATGAATCTCGTCGACGATGATTTCCGCCGGAGGAGAGTTTTTGTAGGGATAGTCCTTACTTGCCATCACCACGCCCACGGCATATTTCTCTTTGAAGCGGATGTCGACTTCGTCGAGTTTACCCGTCGCAGCCTTGTAAAAGAGTTCGCTTGCGGGCGTATCGAGCAGCGGCATCAGCTCCTCGCACTCGGGATCGCCGAAACGAACGTTGTATTCGAGGATGTAGGGTTCGTTATCCACGACCATGACGCCCATAAAGAGCACTCCCGTAAAGGGCATGCCTTCTTCTTCCATCCCTTTGAGCGTCGGTTTGATAACGCGTTCGTCGAGTTTACGATAGAGTTCGTCGTTGACCAGCGGCGTCGGTGCATAGGCGCCCATTCCGCCGGTATTGGGTCCTTTGTCCCCGTCGAGAAGGCGCTTGTGATCTTGCGCTGCAGGGAGGACGACATAATTTTTTCCGTCGCATACCGCAAAGACCGACAATTCGTAACCGTCCAAAAACTCCTCGACAACGATCTTTTTACCCGCATCGCCGAAAGCGTTGCCGCTAAGCATCTCGCCCGCCGCTTTTTTCGCCTCTTCGTGCGTAGAAGCGATAATGACCCCTTTGCCGGCGCATAGCCCGTCCGCTTTGACCACGATCGGCGCTTCGAGCGTTTCGATAAAGCGATACGCCGCTTCGATCGAATCGGTCTCGATATAGCGCGCTGTGGGAATGCCGTGCCTTGCCAAAAAGTTTTTCATAAAAATTTTCGAACCTTCCAACTGCGCCGCCTTCGCCGAAGGACCGAAAATCGTCAAGCCCCTCTTTTTGAATACATCGACGATACCGCCGACAAGCGGCGCTTCAGGTCCCACTACCGTCAAATCGACTTTGTTGCTCTCGGCAAAGTCCGCCAGCGCTTCATACTCCGAAATCGCGATATTCTCTCCGAGTTCGTCCGTCGCGCCGTTACCCGGAGCGAACCAGATCTTTTCCACCGCGGGGTCGTTGCTTAGCGCCATACCGATGGCATATTCTCTTCCTCCGCCGCCTACGATCAATACCTTCATGCTGTCTCTATCCTTTTGAAATGATGATGCGAGAAGAAATACTCGCGTCGATCTTCCCTTTCGAACATCCACGCGCATATTTCCCCGGACGGCCGTTCTGCTTAAGTCGGCCCTAAAAAGCCAACGGTGCAGGAGAGAGGAGCGCTTTAGGGGGCAGATCCTCGCCCGTTTCCGGGCTCGAACGGAAATGCCCGCACACCGCGCTCACTACATGTCCCGCTATAATGTAGTGTTGGACCCCCATTACAGTTGTCGCACCGTCCAGGTTGAGACAATTATAACCTAATTGGCGTTAGATTCGCGTAAAATCTCGCGCGCTTTGGCGATACACGCGTCAATTGTGGGGGTATCGGCTACATAAGCGCTTGCGCCCTCGGGAAGATGCGTCAACGTCGCTTTGCCAATCACCACGGCAATGTAGCTTTTCTTCCATGTGAAATTGTGCAAAAAACAGCGAATCGTAGACGGAGATGTAAAGATCACGACACTGCCTTCCTCGGGCGCATCCGAAGGCGCATATGCGCGGCATCGCGTTTCGTATATCACTTGTTCTTTGATTGCGATACCCGCTTGCTCAAGGTGGCGTTTGGTATCGAAAGAGACCTCTTTGGGGCGTAGATAAAGAAACGTACGCGCTTGAAAACGCTCTTTAACTCCTTCAGCCAACGCTTCGCCGTAAAAATTTTCGGGCATCCAGACGACACGCCCGCCCAGCGCTTCGATTTGTCGCTTTGTCGCCGATCCGACCGCAACCGTATCGTATCTTTTCCACGAGGGATCGATCGCCTCGGCCGTTTTCACCGCTTGCTTGGAAGTGAAGATCAACGTATCGCACCCTTCCAGTTCCAAATGATCGGCGCACCGTGCAAACACAATCATCGGAAGCCAATATGTTCCCGCTTTCGGTACCGGCGAGAGAAGATAGAGCTTTCGTCTCACGAAAAAACCTTCTCCAATTCTCCGATCGGCTTTCCGTGTAACAACGCTTCGTTAAGTTCGCTATCGTCGTACGGATCGAAGTGGGGAGTGATCACCCAACGCTTTTGCGGATCGAGCTTGACGATCTCGAATTCGATCTTTTCGGCGATCCGGTGCGCTTCCATCAATGTCATATCGGGATGAAGCACCATATGAAATTCGATAAAATTGGTCGTCCCGTCCGTACGTGTGCGCAACCAATGATACCCGTTGACTTCGGGATGCGATGCGATGATCTTTTCTATCTTTGCAACCGTCTCTTCATCGAGTGAGCGATCGAGCAAGATGGCAATCCCCTCGGCGATGATTTCATAAGCCGAATAGACAATATAAACACCGATCCCCAACCCGAAAATCGCATCGATGACGTCGTATCCCGTTAGCCAAACAAGCACCAATGCCGCCAAAACCGCTGTATTGCTCCAAAGGTCGGTTTGATAATGCAACGCATCGGCTTTGATGACGATATTGTCGGTCTTTTTCGCCACCGCCAACAGATAACGCACCAACAAAAAAGTGACCGCGATCGAAATCACCATTGCCGTCACGGAGGGAAGCAACAGCGTCGTCTCTTTTCCGAGCCGCCATTTTTGCACCGCTTCGTAGATGATAAACAGCCCCGACATCGTAATGACGGTGCCTTCTATCACCCCGGCTATGGCTTGGATTTTTCCTTTGCCGTAGTGGTAATGCTCGTTAGGTTCCTCTTCGGCTTTTTTAATCGCAAAAAAATTGAAGACCGAAACCGCCATATCCAAAAGCGAATCGATCGCCGAAGCCAATACCGCCACCGAACCGCCGGCAATACCGATAAGAAGCTTGACAAACAATAGCAGCGTCGCTACGGAGGTAGAAACGATCGTCGCCTTTTTTTGCGACGACATGGGGGTCGAATGTGCCAATCGATATCCTTTAATCGACGCGACTTCCGTCGCGTACGTAACATAAAAACAATAAAAGGGATTATACCATACTCGAAAAGAAGAAAAAGCGTTGCACTTTCTTTAGAGCGCTTTTGCCGCCAATGCCGCGATACGTTTGGCAAACGCCGCACTCTCTTTGGGCTCCATCCCTTCGGCGACTTTGGCGCTATCTAACAATACCCACGCCATATCTTCGAAAAGTTTGTCCTCTTTGACCTCGGAGAGTTTGGCGATCACTTCGTGTTCGGGATTGATCTCCAAAATCAACGGGATCTCCGGCGCTTCTTGCCCCATCTGCGCAAACATCGCCGCCATCGACGCCATCGGATCGGAACTGTCTTTGACGACACACGAGGGACTTTCCGTCAAGCGTGTGGAGATTTTGACCTCTTTGATCGCATCGCCGAGTACTTTTTTGAGACGCTCGACAAGCGGTTTGTATTTCTCTTCGAGCGCTTTTTTCTCCTCTTCGGTTTTGCTCTCGGGCGCATCGATCGTCGTGATATCTTTGAGCGTCCACTCTTTATAGCTTCCGATCATCGGCGTGACGATACTATCAACCTCGTAATCATCCATAATGAGCACTTCGATACCCGCTTTTTTGTAGGCCTCCAGAAGCGGAGAGTTGCGCAATACTTTTTCGTCTTCGCCGATGATATAGTAGATCTCTTTCTTCTCGCTGTCGGCGCGAGAGATATACTCCTCGAACGAAACCATTCCCTCTTTTTCCGAGCTTTTGTAGCGTACGATCTCAAGCAACGTCTCTTTGTTCGTAAAGTCGGTATAGATCCCCTCTTTGATCACACGGTTGTACTGCGATACGAAACGATCGAAATCTTCCCCTTCGAGTTTTTTAATCGCTTCGAGAATCTTTTTGACCGAGTGTTGACGGATATTCGCCAAGATACGGTTCTCTTGCAAAATTTCGCGACTGACATTCAGCGGCAAATCTTCGCTGTCGATGATACCGCGAATAAAACGCAAATAAGGCGGCAACAACTCTTTGTCGTCGTCGGTGATGAAAACGCGTTTAACATAGAGCTTGACCCCCGGTTGATAATCGGCGCGATACATATCCATCGGCGCGGTGCGCGGGATATAAAAGAGCGTCGTATACGAAAGCGTCCCTTCGACCTGATTGTGCAGGTAGGTCAACGGCTCTTCGCTGTCGTGCGCGATGGTTTTGTAAAACTCGATATAGTCCTCTTTTTTCAGTTCGCTCTTGGGAATTGTCCAGAGCGCTTTGGCGCTATTGACCTGCTCTGTTTTCCAGACCTTTTTCTCTTTGCGATCTTCTCCTTCGCCTTCGTATTCCGTCGCTTCGTAGTTCAAGAAAATCGGGTATGCGATATGGTCGGAGTATTTTTTGATCACCTCTTCGACGCGCCACTTGTCCAGAAACTCCTTTTCGTCCTCTTTGAACTTGATATAAACCACCGTACCGTGCGCCTCTTTGACAACCGGTTTGATTTCGTATTCGCCTTTACCGTCGGTGGAGAATTTGTACGCTTGCTCTTCGCCCGCTTTTTTCGTGATCACGTCGACACGGTCGGCAACCATAAAGACCGAATAAAACCCCACCCCGAACTGACCGATAAGATTGGAATCTTTTTTCGCGTCGCCGCTGAGCTGTTCGAGGAAGGCTTTGGTGCCCGATTTGGCGATGGTACCGAGATTTTCCATCAAATCCTCTTCATTCATCCCGATGCCGTTATCGCCGATGGTCAACGAACCGTCCTCTTTGTCTATTTTGACATTGATTTTACCGCTCCACGCTTCCTCTTTGAACTTTTCGTCCGTCAGATGCAGATAGTTGAATTTGTCGATCGCATCGCTCGCATTTGAGATAAGCTCCCGCAAAAAAATCTCTTTGTGCGAATAGAGCGAATGCGTCATCAAGTGCAACAACTGCCCTATTTCGGTTTGAAACTGATGTTTACCCATACTCTGTACTCCTCGAAACGCTAAATTTTTCGAGATTATAGTATATTTTCAAAAAATATTCAAGGTTTTTTTTAAGATTATTTAGTCTTTTTAACTAAAGGTATAGCTCTCATCGGCATAGAGTTCGAACGAAATACGATTAGCGAAATATATATTCTTTTCAGCTTATTTATATGTGAGGGTTGTTGCGAAGGAGCTTGTTTAAAAGAATGAGTGATATTTGCTTGCCCTTGGTTTGTATTCGGATTCGAACGTTTGCGCGAGAACCGCGCAAGAGATGAAAATGCCTTTAGTTTGCCGTAGGTTTGGGCAAACGGCGTGAGTGGAGTGAGGAAGCATACATAGAAGTATGTGACCGAACGGAACGAAGCCGTTTGGTCAAAGATGCGGTAAAATAAAGAGCATTATTCCCATTCGATGGTGGCGGGGGGCTTTGAACTGATATCGTACACCACTCTATTGATCCCGTCGATCTCGTTGATGATGCGTCGGCTGATGTTTTCGAGGACATCGTGGGGGATGTGGGCGAAGGTGGCGGTCATACCGTCGACAGATTCGACCATACGGACGCAAACAGTATTGTCGTAAGTGCGATTATCACCCATGACGCCTACCGATTGGACATTGAGCAAGACGGTGAAAGCTTGCCATACTTTGTCGTAATAGCCCGTGGCGCGCAGCTCCTCTTGCATGATGGCGTCGCTCTCTTTGACGAGACGAAGGGCTTCTTCGTTGACTTCGCCCATGATACGGATGGCTAGACCGGGTCCGGGAAAAGGGTGACGACCGATCATATGCTTGGGAAGTCCCAGTTCGAGTCCCAACTTGCGCACCTCGTCTTTGAAGATTTCTCTGAGCGGTTCGACCAACTCGAAGGTCATCCACTCGGGTAGTCCTCCCACATTATGGTGCGACTTGATAGTTTTGGAGGGACCTTTGACCGAGACCGATTCGATCACGTCGGTATAGAGTGTTCCTTGCGCCAAGAAGCTGACATCCGTATGTTTGCTCGCCTCTTGGTCAAAGACTTCGATGAACTTTTCGCCGATGATTTTGCGTTTACGTTCGGGATCGGTGACGCCTTTGAGCGCTTCGAGAAACTCTTTGCTCGCATCAATCGTAATAAGCGGGATGTCTAATAACGCAAACATATCTTGCACCTGTTTGGCTTCGTCTTTGCGTAACAATCCGTGATCGACAAAAACACAGATGAGCTGCTCTTTGGGGAGCGCTTCGTGCAAAAGCGCCGCAACGACGGAGCTATCCACGCCGCCGCTGACACCGCAAAGTACTTTACCGTCACCCACTTGTTTGCGAATCTCTTCGATTTTTTGTTTGGCGAAACTTCCCATATTCCACGTGCTTTCGCATCCGCAGATATATTTGGCGAAGTTTTTGAGCATCTTCACCCCTTCGACGGAGTGATGCACTTCGGGGTGAAACTGAAACGCATAGATACGGCGCGACTCGTCGGCAATCGCCGCATAAGGCGAATTTTCGCTCGTGCCGATCACCTCGAAACCGTCGGGAATGCGTTCAGCTCTGTCGCCGTGACTCATCCAAACAACGCTGTCTTGCGCGACATCTTTGAAGATAGGCGTATCGGGCTTTTCGATATGAAGTTTTGCTTTGCCGTATTCGTGATGATCGGCGGGGATCACCTCTCCGCCAAAATGTTGCGTAATAAGTTGCATGCCATAACAGATACCGAGTATCGGCAAGCCCAGTTCCCATATCCCTTCGTCGGGATGGTAAGCATCTTCGGCGTAAACCGACGCGGGACCGCCTGAGAGAATGATTCCTTGCGGTTTGCGCGCCTTAATATCTTCGATCTTTTCGCGATATGGCACCACTTCGGTATAGACGCCCGCTTCGCGGAGCTTACGTGCGATCAATTGCGTATATTGCGACCCGAAATCGAGTACGACGATGGGGACCTGTTTCATGTATCACTTTTCCTTGAAGTTTACTTGTACGAATCACGTTTCGAAAAGAGTCGTTCTTTTAGCCGATATGCAATACGATAAATTGAAAATACCAAATGGCGATCGAAACGATATAACCCGCCAAAATCGTCCATGCGTACTTCATATGTGCACCAAAGGTATAGATGCCGTGCAGTTTACCCATCACGCCGACACCCGCCGCCGATCCGAAAGAGATAAGCGAACCGCCGATTCCCGCCGTCAGCGTTACCAGCATCCATTGTTCTTTTGCATAAACGCCCATATCTGGCTCGGCTTTGAGTACCGCCGACATAACGGGTACGTTGTCGATGACTGCCGACACAAAGCCTACCGCGATATTGACAACCGTCGGACCGAACTGATCGTAGAGCTTCGTGAAATACTCCAAATACCCCAAAAAGTGCAATCCGCCGACCGCCGCCAATATACCGAAGAAAAAGAGCAAGGTGTCGTTTTCGATTTTGGCGATCCAACTAAAGGCGTTGAGTTTGGTAGGACCGGAGTTTTGATTGATATAATAGACATAGATCTTCAGTAGCGCCAAACCGAACATCATCCCCCACATGGCGGGCAAATGCAGAAGTTGGTGCGACAATACCGCCATCGCAATCGTAAAGGCAAAGAGTCCGATGATCTGTTTGCCGCCCTCTTGAATGACGGCCTTCTCTTCGGAAGCATTGAAAGGGGGTTGTCCGTCGGGAACAAAGCGGCTCAGCAAAAAAGCGGTGACGAACCATCCGACAATCGAAGCGGGGAAGAGATAGAGAAACTCCGTAAATTCGCCTTTACCGTCCACCCACACCATCAAAGTCGTGATGTCTCCGAAAGGCGACCAAGCACCCCCTGCGTTAGCGGCGACGACGATATTGATCGCACCGGGGACCAAAAAGTGTTTGTTTTCTCTATCGATAGTCAATAGTACCGTAGAGAGGATCAACGCCGTCGTGAGATTGTCCGCCACGGGCGAGATAAAAAAAGCCAAAAGTCCCGTCGTCCAGTAGAGCCGTTTATAGGTGTAGCCTTTGGAGACGAGACTGTAACGAAGCGCCGAAAAGACGCCGCGATCGATCATCGCCTCAATATAAGTCATCGCGACCATTAAAAAGAAAAAGATTCCCGCTATCTCGTAGATAAGCTCTTCCACCTCGTGTTCGAGCGGTTTGCCGTCGATACCGTTTATCGCGAAATAGACGCCGATAAGCATAAAAATGGAGGTACCCGCCAACAACGCGGGTTTGGCTTTGTTGATATGGTATTTGTCCTCCGCCGCAATAAAGTAATACCCGACCACGAAAATAATCAGCGACACGATACCGACCCACGTACCTGTCAGGTCGATATGTTGCGCTACCTGTTGCACCGCTTCGTGAGTTTCCATCTTGACTCCTATGTGATAATGAACGATACTGCGATACACATTTACGCTTCGATATAATGTGAACCGAGCGACTCTTTTCGCGCCAACGCCGCTTCGACGATCGCCGCGGCGGTATTGAGCCGAAGCTGCAAGAGTCTACCGATCTCTTTGTTTTTCATATCGTAGATGAGATTTTTCGCCTTGTGCAAGCCCGCCTCGGTGCGAATGATACCCGCGTCTTCCCACATGATCTTACGCAAGGTGTGTTTATATCGCTTATCGTTCTCTTTGTGCAGAATGTTACCATAATCCTTCTCAAAAAGAGGCGTTTTCGTACGCGAAATGGCTTTGCCCTTCAAGTGCTCCGCCGCACGCTTGGCAAAGACCACCCCCTCCAGTAGCGAGTTGGATGCCAAACGGTTGGCACCGTGTACGCCCGTGCGTGCCGCTTCACCGATGACGTACAATCCCTCTATGCCGGGAATCACACCGTTGACGTCGCAAGCGATTCCGCCGTTGGCATAATGAAACGCCGGAGAGATCGGGATACGATCTTGTGGAAAACGATAACCCAGCGCCGCAAAAGTGCGTGTAATGTTGGGAAAACGCTCGTGAAACCACGCTTCGTCGAACATCGAAAAATCGAGATAGACCTTTTCGCCCGTTTTACGTTTATAGTCAAAAATACCACGCGCAACGATGTCTCTGCTGGCAAGCTCTCCTCTGGGATCGTAGTCGAACAAAAAGCGGTTTCCCTTTTCTCCGATTACATGCGCCCCTTCGCCCCGTAACGCTTCGGTAAGTAACAGTTTTCGCGCAAAGGGCGTTTCGACATAGACCGTCGGATGAAACTGCATAAACTCCATATCCGCCAGCGCAATCCCTTTTTCGACACAGATACCATGAATATCGGCGCTGACGGTACGCGAATTGGTATTGAAAGCGTAAAGCGAACCTACGCCGCCGCTGGCGATAACGACATTATCCGCATAAAGAGTGGTCGGTTCGTAATTGACCGTGGCTTTGACACCGTAGCAACGTCCCTCCTCTATCAGTAAATCGTACACCAATGTGTTGCGTTGGAGCTGGTGGCGGTTTTGCACCATCATAAAGTAGTGCATATAGCGCCCCGTCGCATCGCCGCCGGCATGCAAAATGCGTGCGACGGAGTGCGCCGCTTCTTTCGTATAAAGCAAATTGCCCCGTTCGTCTCTGTCAAAAGGCATCCCCGCTTCAACCAACTCCGCCGTGGTTTTCAGCGACGTTTCGGAGAGGATACGTACCGCTTCCGCGTCGTTATGGTAGGCGCCCGCCGCCATCGTATCTTCGATATGGACGGGGACGTCGGCTTCGTTCAGCGCCGTCGCCATCCCACCTTGCGCATAGAAGGTATTACACTCCCATGGAATATCCTTGCACAATACCAATACCTTCATCTTTTCGGGTAGCGAAGCCGCGGCATAAAGCCCCGCAATGCCCGCGCCCACCACAATAACATCGTATTTTTTCGCCACCGATTCTCCTTGTGCGTCGCGTTAGGGATGCTGCTGCGTCGTAGTATCCGGTACGTACACGGGATCGGTTTTGTGCCCGCATCCGCTCAATACGATACAGCCTACACATGCTATAATCACACCATGAAACATTCGTCCGACATACTTTCTCATCTTTTCCTCCAACCTCATTTCAAGTCGCTTCCGCGCTATCGCTGTTTCCGCACGTTTCTTTCGCTCCTCAAACCGACATGGCGCGACGCCGTCGCTTTCGTCTATATGAAAGAGCGCACCTTTTATTTCGTACTTAGACATCCCGGTTTTAAAATGGAGTTCAATTATAATAGAGATTTATTGAAAAGCTTATTAACGGCTTTTGCGCAGGAAACCCCCGAATGTCGTTTCATGGGCGAGACCGAACGCGTCGTCGCTTTTGCGGGAAAACTCTATACGCAGCCCCATGAAGAGGAAAACACCGTACCGTACTATCGAGAATCGGCCGAAGGCGACTTTGAGATTCGTACGGAGGATGCCGAACTCAAAAAGAGATTTTCTTCCATCTCGGAGCATATCCGATGCAATCAATCCTAAAAGAACTTCCCGACGCACCGGGCGTCTATCAATATTTTGACAAAGATGGGCGTCTGCTGTATGTCGGCAAAGCCAAATCGCTCAAGCACCGGGTCAAAAGCTACTGGCGCTTTACGCCTACGTTTCGCCCCAATCCAGATCAAAGCCCACGTATTCTCTTGATGCTCAAAGAAGTTGCGAATCTGGATTATATCGTCGTCGATAGCGAAGCAGACGCGTTGATTTTGGAAAACGCCCTTATCAAACAGCTCAAACCGCGCTATAATATTCTTTTGCGAGACGACAAAACCTATCCTTATATCTATATCGACGAATCGCAACCCTTTCCGAGATTCGAAATCACCCGCAAAGTGGTCTCCGGCAAACAAATCACCTATTACGGTCCCTTTCCGAACGGTGCGCGCGCGCTTTTCGACGCACTCTACGAAACCTTTCCTCTCGTACAGAAAAAAAACTGCCTGCGCGAAGGAAAAGCGTGCCTCTTTTACCAAATCGATCGTTGTCTTGCACCCTGCGAAGGCAAAATCGATACCGACACCTATGCCGCCGTTGTCGAAGAAGCCAAAGAGGCCATCCGAAAGCGCACCCCGCTCATTGAAAAAATGCAAACGCGTATGATGCTGTTGGCTACACAGGAACGTTTCGAAGAGGCCGCCATACTCAGAGACCGCATCGAAGCGATCAAATCACTCAGTCTCACCTCCAACATCGATCTTGCCAAAGAGATCGACGCCGACATCTTCGCTATTCGCAACGGCGAAACGCGCGGAGTGGTCGTCAGACTCTTTTTGCGCGGTGGTAAAATCGTCTCTTCCTCGTACAACTACTTTCGCCATACCCATCTTTACGATACCGGCGAAGCCTATACTCAAGCGTTGCTCGATTTTTACGGCATCGATACACCGCCGCCCGTCTCGGAGATCCTTGTCGCCGAAGATTTCGAAGGCATGGCGGAAGTGGCGCAAGCGTTACGCCTGCGATTCGGCAAAAAAGTCACCCTCTCCCGTCCCAAACGCGGCGTCAAAGCGCGTTTGATCTCTTTGGCGTTGAAAAACTGCGACGAACTACTTAAAACAAGCGATACGCAGCATCACATAGAAAGCGAAATCGCCGCCTTATGCCGTCTCAAACGCATTCCCTATCGCGTCGAAACTTTCGACAACTCCCATATGAGCGGCGAAGCGACCGTCGGCGCGATGGTCGTATGGGACGAAGGGAAATGGAACAAAAACGCCTATAGACGCTATACCTTACAAAGCAAGGACGAATACGCACAAACGGAAGAGATGCTTCGGCGCCGTATTGCGGATTTCGATCTCTCTTCGCCGCCCGATTTGTGGATCCTCGACGGCGGTATCGCCCAGCTCAGACTTGCCGCATCGCTTTTGGCGCAACGCGGCGTCGATCTCGACGTCATCGCCATTGCCAAAGAAAAACGCGACGCCAAAGCCCAAAGAGCCAAAGGCAAAGCGCACGACACACTCTATATCGGCGACGGCGAAGCGATACGGCTGTTGCCTTCGGACAAGCGCCTACAGTGGATACAGCGTCAACGCGACGAAGCACACCGTTTCGCCGTAGCCTATCATCGCAATCGCAAACGAAAATACGATATGCAGTCACAGCTACTCGAAAAAAAAGGTATCGGACCCGCCACCGTTAAAAAACTACTCGACTATTTCGGTACGTTCGAGGCGATTTACAATGCCGATATCGAAGAGATAGCGGCGGTAACTTCCAAACGTGTGGCAAGGCTCCTTTCGGGAGATGCGTCCGAAACAGGTCAATGACAAACGTTACGTTTTGTTAGGATTTCAAGAGAAACGAAGGAAAAATTCAAACGTTTTTTAGTTTAAATATTATAAAGTCAATCTATAGATTTCCGCAATAACAGTGAAAATCCGTAAAAACGGATAGAAGGATGAAAAGATGAAAAGAGAACGGCCCGAACCGATCGACGAAGAGTATACCTTCAAAGACGGCGTTATCGTAAGTTCAACCGATCTGAAAGGAATCATCACTTACGCAAATCGCAAATTTTGCGAAATCGCCGATTATACGAAAGAGGAGTTGACGGGCAAAAACCACAATATCATCCGTCACCCGGATATGCCTAAAGCTGCTTTCAAAGATTTATGGGATACTATTCAATCAGGGAAAGAGTGGACCGGTATCGTCAAAAATCTCCGAAAAGACGGACGGTATTATTGGGTCTACTCCCATATCGCCCCCGTCAAAGACGCCGAAGGCAACATTACGGGATATACGGCAGCACGCCGACCCGCTTCGAAAAACGAGATTGAAGAAGCCGAGGCGCTTTATAAAGAGATGCTCGAAAAAGAGCGGGAATCCTAAAAGGAAGGAGAGGGTAGCTCATGTATTATATCACCAATCAGGAGGGGTTGGTCATCGCGTTGGATACTTCGTTAATGCGTCGATTAAACGTCGATTCGCTCGAAGCGTTTTATCACAAAAAATATATCGGTGATATCACCATACAAAAGATGGGAAGTCGCGTAATCGTAACGCTCCCTAACGAACGTGTCGAAATGGAAGCCGTATCGGTCGCAATGGTCGGTTTGGCGGGAAATCTCACTCTTTATGCGCTACAAGAAGCGGAGACGGCACAAGAGAGTATCGAAGAGGCGTTCGACGTATCGAAACTCTTGAACGAAGAGATCGCAGCGACACCGGTTGAAAAAATAGAAGCGACGCCGGAAAAAGAGATATCCGATATCTCGGAACTCCTCAAAGAGGAGCCTGCGGAAGTTTCCGAAAGCCGAAAAGGCGAGGAGGAAGAGGAAGAGGAAGAGGAAGAGGATTTTTTAATCGACCTTTTCGGAGATGAGGAAGCGACAAAGGAGAAAGAAGAAACGCCTTCTACGGAAGAGGAAAAAGAAAAAGACGAACTTTTCGACCTACTGTTACCCGAAGAGAGCGAAGAGGCGATAGAAGAGATATCCGGTTCTGAACCCTCTACCGTATCCGAAGCAATCGACATTATCGAAATCGATATCGCGGCGGCAAGTCGTAAGCTCGGAATACCCGAAGAGGACTTTGTTAGGTTCGTCGACGAATATATCGATACGGCGATGGCGAAAGAAAATACGCTTTTGAGCGACGATTCGCATCTGCGTAGCGAAACGTGCAAAGAGTTGAAACATCTCGCCAACGTACTCTATCTTTCCGCACTTTCGGAAAAGCTCGACACCATTGCGCAAGCCGACGACGCCTCCGCCCGCAAAACCTCCGTAGAGGCGTTTTACAATGCGTTAAAACGCATCCCGCTGGGAGAAAAACAAATTGACAAGAACGTCA
>JALVPA010000057.1 GCA_027026055.1 Campylobacteraceae bacterium
TCACTTATGCACTCGCATTGGCCCGTCGCACAATTTTCGATCATTTTAACAATCTGCTCTTTTTTGACTTCGCCGAGGAAGTTGATTTTAACACCGTTGGCTGTTGTATTGACATTTTTTTGCATCTGTTTTCCTATCTTTTTATTGATGTTGGATCCAATGGGATCAAGACGAGCAGTGTGGCTCTTTTTGCCCAAAAAGATGAGCCAACATTTCGATCCCTGCACACTGCCTTCTTATGTTTTCGGTTCCTTGATACTTTTTTAGAAAAAGTATCCAAAAAGCGTCGTTTTGCAATTGTGCGGACGATGCTATCGGCGCCGTGCTTCGCACCGAGGGGCGCCTTCGCATCTGCACAAGAGGTGCAAAACGACAATCTTTAGGAGACGGGACTTCAGTCCCGTAAAACAAATGCTTTCCGAAGGAAAGCAAACCAAACCTCTTCACTCTTCACTAAACTCGGTTCCTAATTTCTAATTTTTAGCGTTTCCTCTATCTTTGGCAGCAATATCGTCCTAATCTCCTCATACGTCTTCTCAAATGCCTCGTAAAGCTTGCCGTCGGGGTCTTCAAAGCCTACATGCATCTTAGGCACCGGTTTAGGAAAGACCGGGCAGGTCTCTTTGGCATGATCACACACCGTTACTACCAGATCAAAATCATCATCCATGACGCTCTCGAGCATTTTGGAGTGATAGCGATCCACCCAAATGCCGTGCGCTTCGAGCACCTTGCGAGCATTGGGGTTGACGCGTCCCGAGGCGCGCACACCCGCACTGCGCGCTTCGATGCCATCACATTTGGCATTGACCAAGGCTTCGGCGATAATGCTACGGCAACTGTTGCCGGTGCAGAGTATCAGTACCTTTTTCATACGAACCTCTTGTCAAAAGATGCGGGATTGTAGCATAGCGAACTTAGTATATCAAGATTTTTTGATGCATGAAAGAGAATATTATATTTTGCAGCATCCCTTGAATTCCGGCAGGTTCATCTCAAGATAAGAGATCTCTTTAAGCACATCCAAGCGAAACTTATCGAGCGGCAAACGGATGGCATAATAGGCCCAATGTCCTCGACGCTCCACCGTTAAAAACTTCGCCTCTTTGAGGATCTTGAGATGCCGAGAGATGCGCGACTGGATCATCCCGAACGCCGCTTCGATATCGCAGACACAGACCGGCCCGTATAGGTCGATAAAGCGCAGGATGCGCAATCGCGTCTCGTCATTGAGCGCACCGATCGTTCGCAAAAAATCTTCCGTCCCGACTTCTTTCGACATATGACGATTTCCCTTTTTCGATATAACGCTACACGTTCTTTTTGTTTCTTTTCGTTACCATAATCATATCGCAACTATACAAAAGGGGTGGTGATGCTTCGTTTTAAACCGATCCGAGAAAATCCAAAAGAGAGCTGTTACAGCGCCGAATCGGAGAACAGCTGCGCCACCGAAAGTCACGACTGCTGCAGCCCACAGCCCAAAGCCAAAGCGGTATGTCCGCTCTGCGACAAAGCGGTCAAAGGGGTACTTGCAAAAACCTTGGAGCATCTGCTCACCGATGAGACCAAGGCGAAGCTCGACTGGGTCGAGGGCTTTCATTACTGCAAACCCCCGACATGCGAAGCGATCTACTTCCGAGGCGACGAGGTGCTGAGGCAAGATGCCCTTAGCGTCACCGTAGGACTCAAAGAGGGTGCAAGTCCCGCGACGCTCTGCTACTGCTTTAACTGGAGCAAAGAGAAGATCAAGGCGCAGATCGAAGCGACGGGCAAGAGCACCGCACTTGAGGATATCAAAATCAAGATGCAAGATCTCGGATGCAACTGCGAGATCCTCAATCCCAGCGGGCAGTGTTGTTTGGGGGATGCGGGGAAGGTGGTTAGGGAGCTTTCGTCCAATCATGGGGTTTAAGGCTATAGCGCTTATAATGTTTCTTGAATAAATTGTTGCCTCGGACGGTTTGCTTATTGAGGCAACGGGGTGTAAGACAAAAAGGGAGGGTAAATGAAAGATGTAGTTTTCATAAAAGCATATGTTGATTTAAGTGATGAAGAATTTGATAAATTAAATCAAGATGAATTATATGACGGTTTTAGAGGTGCTTGGAGAATTAGCAAAGATAAGGCAAAAGATTTAAAATATGCTTTTGCAATACATAATCATACTATCAAAAATGTTTATTCTATTGAATCTTGGCATGATGCTAATACTACAGAATACAAAACTAGAAAAATAGATAAGAATGATCCAAAATTAAAAGGAAGATTAGAATTTGTAGGTAAAACTAATCCGGATATGCAATATCTTATTGGTCAAACAGTATAGAAGAAATGAAAAGTTTATTGGCTAAAGACGACTTATAACAAGTACGATGGGAGAAATATTTTAACTTGTATCCACGCTCCCGTGTGGGGATGCATACCTAAATGTTGCATATAAAAAACTTCACTTCATATAGAACGTCCATACACACTCCCACGCAAAGCATGGGAGCGAGAGGAATGCTTATATATGCTCCCCACAATATAGGAGATACAAAGAGGAATAAGTCATATTCATACATTGACAATATGAATATTTTTGAATACAATGTAAATAAATATATTCAAGGAGCTGTTTTTATGAAAACTATAACAATGAGAGTTGATGACGAGATTTATCATATGATAAAAAGAGCAGCGGATGGTGAGCGAAGAAATATTTCCAACTTTATCGAGTATGCAACGCTTCAATACCTCACTTCATCTCAATATGTAAGCGATAGAGAGATGGATGAAATATTAAATGACAAAGAGTTGGTGAAAAACTTGGAAATCGGGCTACAAGAAGCAAAAAACGGAGCGTATGATATTGTATGATTTTAAGATAGCCGAAACAAAAAATTTTCAAAAAATCAAACAACAAATAGACCCCAAGCTATACGACAAGATCGTAAACATCGTCTATCCTCAACTAAGATCAAATCCGTATTTTGGAACAAACATCAAAAAACTCAAAGGAAAATTTGAAGGATATTATCGATATAAGGTCGGAAACTATAGACTTTTTTATCTCATTGAAGATGAAAAGGTATTGATTGTAGTAACTGATTTTAGGCATAGACAAAATGCTTATGGTTAAGGTTTACAACTCGTTCCCACGCTTCCGCGTTAGGATGCATACCCAAACCTTGCACAAAAAAACGTTTGTTCGTTTCTGCGCAAAACATGGGAACAAACATAAAATATTTATCCGGAGCTTACAAAAAAATGTGAAAGATAATGAGATTTATAGTAATGCTGATAGGAGTGGACTTATTTTAGGTGCAATGTATGGGGCATATAGACTTTCCTACAAAATATGGCTCTTTTCGATACAAGCGCACCAAGAGGCAACGGTCATTTCGTGCAAAGCGCGTAAATCTTATTCGGGAGCGGGAAGGTCAACGTCAAGGTGGCTAACAATCAAATATGCACCCATTGTCAAAACCGTGCAAGGAGAGACAATCGCCGGTTCGGTTTTCGGAGACTATGAGTCGTGCCGATAATCTATAGGCAAGAAACTCCCCCGTCATCATAGACAACTCGGTAAAACAAGGCGGTTACATCCTTACCTTTACCCAATTTTGGATGGGACCGCGATCGCTTTGTTGGCAGGCACGCTTTTGCCATTTGTTTTGTTTGTCTATCCCCTCTTATCGGCTATCGGGAGAAGAGAGCTTTAGTGCGCCAACGCTACGTATAGGAGCGGTTAAGATATCAAAGCCATGCAGATCCGGGATGTAAATGCAAAATGCTCAATCCCGGCGGAGAGTGTTGTTTGGAAAATATGATCAAAGAGGCGACACATCGAACCGCTACCGCCGGAAATGCGCCTAAGCGCGATTGTCGTTCGGACGAGATAGGACGATTAAGAGAAAATACCTTTCAAGGTATAGAAAATAAAGGCGGAGATCACCGCAGCGGCGGGCACGGTGACAATCCACGCTGCTACGATTTTTTTGACCATGTCTCGTTTGACGTAATTTTCTCTAAGCGCTTTTTTCAACTTTTTGACACGTTTCTTTTGCGCTTTGTATGCTTCGATGAGCGCCAATTTTTTAGCGGGGTCTTCGTTGGTACATGCATCGAGGTCCGCTTTGACTTCGGCGAGTTTCTTCTTCTCATCCTCAAACGCTTGTTGGCGCTGCGTCATCTGTTTGCTATCGAGCCATTCGCGCAAAAATCCAACCCCGAATACCGCACCCACCGCAATGTGCGTCGAAGAGACGGGAAGCCCCAATTGCGACGCGATCACGACGGTAATCGCCGCGGCAAGCATAATCGAAAAGGCACGCATCTGATCAAGCTCCGTAATCTCCGAACCGACCGTTTTGATCAAACGCGGTCCGAAAAGCGCCAAACCGACAGATATTCCGATGCCGCCGACTACCATGACCCACAACGGAATCGCCGCCTTGGACGAAACGCTCATATGCATCAACGCATCGTTGACCGCCGCCAACGGACCGACGGCATTGGCCACGTCGTTGGCACCATGTGCGAAACTCAAAAGCGCCGCGGCAAAAATCAACGGCATCGTAAAGAGACGGTTGATGTCGGCTCTTTCGCCTTGCATCCCGACGATCTTTTGCGCCACACGCGGTTTGCTCCACAGATACGTCACGACACCGCCTATCAGTCCGAAGATCAACGCAACGCCAAAAGCGGGCTTTTTGGTTTGAGGCAAGAAGCCGAATGTTGCAGTCAAATCTTTCCAAATATGCTTGAAACCTTTGAGTGTCAGATAGGTCAAAAAGGCCGCAGCCATAATCGCCAACAAAATCGGTACGATCTTGCGCGCCGCCGCCAAGCGATCGTCGCGATAGAGGATTTGCGACTTGATGATATAGAGGAAAAATGCGGCGATAAGTCCGCCCAAAAGCGGCGATACGATCCATGAAGCGACGATTTTGCCCATCGTGCCCCATGATACGATCGCGAACCCGCCCGCGGCGATACCGCCGCCGAGCACGCCGCCGACAATCGAGTGTGTGGTGGAAACGGGTGCTTTTAGCCATGTCGCCAACTTCAGCCAAAGTGCCGCGGCAAGCAACGCCGCGGACATCGCATAAACAAAAAGCTGCGGATCCCCGCCGAAAGCGGCGGGATCGACGATACCCTTTTTGATCGTACCGACGACATCCGCACCGGCGACCAACGCGCCCATCGCTTCGAAAATCGATGCGATCAAAATCGCACCGCCGATACCGAGGGCTGCGGATCCTACGGCGGGACCGACATTGTTCGCAACGTCATTGGCACCGATATTCATCGCCATATAAGCGCCGAAAAGCGCCGCCATCACCAAAAACCCGCTATGCGCCATACCCGCACCGATATGATGCGCATACCATGCCGCCGCTACCGCAAAGATCGCTCCGAGTACCACTTTTACACCGTTTTGCATCTGCTTTTCCTTTGATACTATCGCGTTTATTCCAATCGCTCATCGGTCGGCGACGTTTTTTACCGACGCCTTAAACCGAAACTATTCTTTAAAACTTGTAAATAAGGTCGAGTTGTACGCGTTCGTAATCCGCTTCCTCACCGTTTTTACTTTTACTCGCATAAAGCGTATTGAAGAAAAAATTTCCCGCAAGATAGAGATTTTTACCTGCCTTATATTTGGCGCGGATAGCATGACCTTTTGCGGCCGTACCGCCTCCGAAGTTATCCGAGTCGGAATAAGCGCCGAAAACGGCATCTTCTTCGATATCGGTGTAAGAGTATTTTACTTGCCACTCGCCGACATGCTTCGCTTTACCGAGTTGAAACGCCAAATCGTATCCGAAGTTGTTGTCGTCGGCCGCCACGTTATAAGCCAGAGATGCCGCTATCTTAAAAGGCAAACCGAACAGATCCGCAAACTGCAACTCTCCGAAACCTTCCACGATATGATAGTCGTTGGCATAAAGACCGTTGACAAGCGTATTTCCCTTACTTTTTCCGAAAAGCGGTACGTTACCTTTCAGACCGTCGTAATAATAGACACCCGCACCCAAATTAAGTTTAGCGCTTTCGAGTTTAGTTTTATGGACATATTGCGCCAACAAAAGCGTCACATTGTCCGCATCGTCCACCGCCTTCTCTTCCCATGTCGGTCTATTTACTCCAAGCGTAACGATTTTCGTTTCGTCTTTATATTGATAGTTAATACCGTTTAAAGAGACGTCGTTGTCCCATACCAACTGCGATTTAATCGGTCTGTACATGAGATAAGGTTCTCTACCCACCTTGTAAACGGAATGACCGTCTTTATATGTCAATCCCAAAATATTGAATCTAAAGGACTGAAAAAAATAGTCGCTCAATGCCTCGTCGTCATGAAAGGTTTGGTTCCCGGAGGTAGGATTGCCAAAACCGCTTCGCATCCCTACATCGAACATCAAATTGTCGGTGATGTCGACATGTAGTCCGAGTCTCATACGATAACGATTGCGATACTTATTGTGCGTATCGTCTCTTTCGATACTTTCGTATCTCAATCTCAAGTCTCCTTTGAAATGTACTCTATCGAGCATACTTTTTTCCGTAACGAGAATCGACGTATCTTTCTTTTTCATGATACGTTCGTGCGGTGTTTCGATATCGCCCGCGCCCATGACCAGTGCCGTTACCGTAGCCATCGAAAGTACGATCTTTTTCATAAAATTGCTTCCTTGTATCGATTTACAACGATAGTGTAAACCGAAAGGGTTACAAAAAGGTTACAAAATAAAAATGGAATGTCCGATACGATCGGGAAGAAAAGGGAAGTATGACGAAGCTTCACGATTTGTAAGCGGCGTGTTTCGCCCCGCGTTCTTCAAGGTATTGTTGCATCTTTTTTTGTCCGAGCTTGCGGGCATAATCGAGTGCGCTCATGCCCGCCTTATCGGCGGCGTTAATATCACCGCCCGCATCCAAGAGCATTTGCATCATTTCGGTGTCGTTGAAACATGCCGCCAACATCACGGGGGTAATACCGCTTTTGCGCGCCGTGGTATTAAGATCGAATCCTTTGTCGATACACAATGCAATCACGTCTTTTCGCTTGAACTTGATGGCGGTATCGAGTGCGGAGATACCGTCGCTATCGACGGCAAAGAGGTCGACGCCGTTTGCAAGCATCCATTCGATCAACTCTAGCGACGCATAGTTGCGTATCGCATAAAAAAGCGGTGAAATCTCGTCGTACTCTTCGAGGTCGTACTCTTCGCCTATCAAGATAGGGGCATTTATGTCGGCGCCTTCGGCGACCGCACGCTTCAATAGCGCCAACGAGTCGCGTTCTATCGCTTCGGTTATCTTGTTCATCGATTGTTCCTTCTATATAATTCTGCGAGCAATCGACCGATGAGGCTTTCGAAGCGTGACGACGAAACGTTCGACGGAAGAGGTGACGGTCGCATACGTTTTATGCAATCGCTAAAGACAAAAAGACAAAGCGCTACGCACCCGCAAAAGGGTTAAGCCCTCCGAGCATACCCATCGCTTGCGATTTTTTATTGTCTTCGACCATCTTGTTGACGTCGTTTATCGCCGAAATGAGCAGTATCTGCAACGACTCTTTGTCTTCGAGCAACGAGTCGTCGATGGAAATATCGATGATTTCGCCCGCACCGTTGGCGCGCACTTCCACCATCCCGCCCCCGGCACGTGCCATCAACTCCGTATTTTTCGCTTGCTCTTCAAGCTCTTTGACCTTCTCTTGCATCTTCGACATCATCTCGGCCATTTTACTCATATCCAAACCGCTACCGAACATCACTCCAACCCCTCGAAAGCCTGCGCTATGGTGTTGTCGTCGTTGAGAATAACGATTTTCGGTTTGTACTCGGCGGCCTCTTTCTCGTCCATCTGCGCATAGGCGATAATGATGATCTTATCGCCTTTGTGTACTTTGCGCGCTGCGGCACCGTTGAGGCAGATATCGCCTTTGCCGCGTTCGCCCTCGATGATATATGTCGAAAAACGCTCGCCGTTGTTGATATTGACGATATCGACTTTTTGACCGACCCGCATCGCCGCGGCATCCATCAAATCGCGATCGACGGTAATGGAGCCGACATAGTTGAGGTTGGCATCCGTCACCGTCGCACGATGGAGTTTGGAGTAAAGCATCGTAATTGTCATCGCTTTCGCCTCGTCGCTAAAAATTACTCGGCATTATATCCGATTTTCCCATATTATACACTAATTGTGTGCAAATCGCGAAGCGGGCGTTTAGCGCGCCACTTCCGCGGGCGGAATCGGCTCTCCCCACATCTCTTCGGGGATGACATACTCCGCTACGGGGTTGCCGCCGAGAATATGCTCTTCGATGATGCGATCTATCTTTTCTTTGGTCAAGCCCACATACATCGTATGTCCGGGCTCGACCAGCATCACGGGACCTTGCTGACAACGTCCGAGACATCCCGTCTGTACCGGTTGTACCGTCGCGATCAATCCTTTGCTCATCAATTGCTGCGCCAAATATTGGAAAAGCTGTTGAGACTCGGGGTCGTCGTGTCTTACGCAACTGGGTTTGGGCATGCCCGGAGGCGCCGATTGTTGACATTTGAAGATATAAAAAGCCGGTTGAGGTACACCCTGCATCATAAGCAATCCTTTTTTATAGATTTTTAATTAGGAGAATTTTACTCCCATTTACTTAAATTGCCATTAATCGTACGGGGAACTTGATACATATCAAAACTTTATTAAATCTTTTTGTCTATAATCCTTTCGGTTTTCTTAATTGCACCGACAAGGAGTTATCATGCACTACCCGTCTTTTTTCGATGCGGTCGATCCGATTGCGCTTTACGATCCACTAGCCGATTTTTTGGGGGCTTTCGAGGGAGGAAAGGTGGAAATCGCCTATCTCGACTGCGTCAAGCTTGCGGGGCACTCCTGCCCGACGGTCGCCGGAGCCTATCTTATGACCAAGCTCGGTCTGGAGCGACTTTTTAAAGAGACTTTGCCTCACAGAGGTATGGTGTACGTCTCGATGCGAAATTCGCAAACGGAGGGCGTTACGGGTGTTGTCTGCAACGTCGCTTCCTATATCGTCGGTGCCGGCGACAAAGGCGGATTCAAAGGTATTCAGGGACACTTTTCTCGCGACAACCTCGTCAGTTACGAAGTGCCGATGGAAGGAGAGATGCGTCTGACGCGCCTCGATACCGAAGAGAGTGTTATACTCTCTTACGATCCGTCCGTTGTTCCAGGTAACCCGGAGATGAAGCCGTTAATGGGAAAACACCTACAAGGTATCGCCACCGAAGAAGAGAAACACCGATTCGGCGAGTTGTGGCAAAAACGCGTAGAGACGATTTTGCTTTCGCCCGAGTTGTGGAACACCATGATTACGATAAAGGAGAGCTAAATGAACATTTCACACTATATGACCGACGAACACCGTGCGTGCGATACCGTTTTCGCTGATGCGGAACAGGCTGTCGCCGACGGAGATTGGGAGCGTGCCGAAAAATCGTTTTTGGACTTTTCCAACGATACGCTCAGACACTTCAAACGCGAAGAAGAGGAGCTTTTCCCCGCATTTGAAGCACATACGGGAAACACCCAAGGACCGACACAAGTGATGCGTTACGAACACGAACAGGTCAAGGGACTTATCGGCAAAATGGCCGAAGCCGTCGAAAACAAAGACAAAGACGCCTATCTGTCGCTTGCGGAATCGATGATGATATTGTTGCAACAACACAACATGAAAGAGGAGCAGATGCTGTATGCCATGTGCGAACGCCTGTTGCCTCCCGACGTAAAAGAAGAGACGCTGGCGAAGATGAAAGCGGTGGAGCTGTAACGGAATGGAGCGGCTCTTTTTGGACGCCAGAGAACTCGAACACCCTATTCCGCTGGAGCGGGCAATCGAAGCGTTACGCAAACTCGAAGAGGGGCGCAACTATTTTTACATGCTGCACCGCAAAGAGCCGATACCGCTAATCGAAATGGCTAAAGCGCAAGGCTTCAACGTTTATAAAAAAGAGGAAAACAACCGATGGCATATTCTTATTGCACGAAATCCCCGAACGCCGCTTGAGGAGTTGTGCGATGTTTAATCAACAAGGGTTGTCGCTCGATCAAGCGCCTCCGATATCTGTGGTCTTTCGATTTTTTCTTACGGGCGCTTTTTTCGGCATTCTCGGCGGCATTATGCTGCTACTTTTCGATACCGACTGTTTCGATTTCTCCAAACCCGAAACGTTGATGCTGGTACACACTTTCACCCTCGGCGTGATGCTTTCGATCATGTTCGGCGCGCTTTTTCAAATGCTACCCGTCGTCGCGGGCGTAAAGTTTCGTATGCCGACATTACTGGCTACCGTCGTACAAGCGACGATGATACCGGGTATTTTGGCGTTGCTGATTGCTTTCGACACGCAAGCGCGCTTATGGTTCGTCGTAGCATCGGCACTGCTTGGCGTTGCGATCACTGCGGCAACCGTACCGATGCTTTACAAACTCCTTCGACTCTCGCATCACGGAAGTGCTTCCGGCGGTATGCGCTACGCCATCGTCGGTTTGCTATCGACGCTGGTCGCCGCACTTTACATGACGGGTACTTATGCGGGATGGTGGGACGGTGCGGCATATCTTACTTTCAAACGGATACACTATACTTTCGGACTTTTCGGCTGGATAGTGCTGCTCATTCTTTCTATCTCCTTTCAAGTCGTCGAGATGTTTTACGTCACTCCGCCCTACCCCGAAGCGTTTCGCAAATCCGCTCCGCTTTTTCTCTTTGCGACCATCGTATTTTTTGCGGGAGGACTCTTTGCCCAATCACAACCGCTTATCGTCGCCTCGCAAACCTTGCTTTATCTAACAGTTGCACTCTACGCGATACTGACTTTACATCGTCTAAGCAAACGCAAACGCCCGATTGCAGACGCCACGGTGCGTTTTTGGCGTCTCGGTACGGCTAGCGCCGTACTCTCCGCAGCGCTTCTGGGTGTCGCCGACTATCCCGGTATTGACGAGCGTTTTACGATAGCGGGCTATATCTTCTTTGCGTCGTTTGTACTGAGTATCGTGTTGGCGATGTTTTACAAGATTGTTCCCTTTTTGACCTGGTTTCACCTCAACGCCCAAGGCTATCTGACCGCACCGATGATGCACGAAGTGATCCATCCTAAAGTCGCAATGCGCCACTTCTATCTCCACAGCGCTTCGGTAGCGGCGCTGGTAGGCGCACTTGCCCTCGATGCGCTGCTCTATCTTGCCGCTTTGCTTCTGATCGTCTCGTTCGGCTGGATGCTTTATTTGCAGTGGCAGGCATGGCACCTTTATCGCCATACGCAAAAGACGGGCGAACGCTTCGAGATGCCTTCGCCGACACCTTCGGCGTAAACGCATCGCTCTCGGTACAAAAAAATCGTTTCTAATATTTTATTGCATAAGGGACGATACGCAAGCGATAGAATTCGGTTTATCATATTGCCGATTGGAATTTTGAACGATTTGAGCGTATTGCGGGAAAATCGCTTGACAAACGGACTTTTCAGCATCGAAAATAAGCCTTTTTTTCAAGACAGGCAAAGGGGTAACCGCTTTAAGGAGCAAAAACGGCTTATTTTTCGAATAAAGGCGATTTACGGAGAAAGAAAGGTTTCGGTGAAAAAATGCCGGGTTATTGACACCCGACACACTCCATACTGCGGTCTTCGACGTCGTTCGTCGTTTCGGGAGATTGGCTTCTGAGATAATAGGTCGACTTGAGTCCGAATTTCCATGCGTTCATGTAAATTTCGTTAAGATAGCGTCCGCTCGCTTTATCGAGAGTGATAAAGATATTGAGCGATTGTCCCTGATCGATCCACTTTTGTCGAATCGCACCCGCTTTGATCAAGATGTTTTGATCGAGATCGTACGCGGGTGTATAATATTGCCACGTATCGGGCGAAAGCTTGGGTACGACCACCGGAATAAGTCCGGAGAGGTTTTCCTCGAACCATTTGCGTTTGTAAACCGGTTCGATCGCCTGAGTCGTTCCTGTCAATATCGAAATGGAACTGGTCGGCGCAATCGCCATCAGATAGCCGTTGCGCAAACCGTCGTTCATCACTTTCTTTTTCAGCGCCTGCCAATCGTGCGTGTACCCGAAAAGTCCGCCTCTGTCCACCAACTTGCAAGCATTTTCGTTGGCCTTGTCTATCGGGAAGATTCCTTTGGACCAGTCGGAGCCCTCGAAGTTGGGATATTTGCCCTTTTCCAGCGCCAAATCGCTGGAGGCGCGAATCGCATAATACGAAAGCGACTCCATCACTTCGTCTATCTTTTCGAAATGTTCGTAACTGCCCCACATGATCTTGTGCTCTGCAAGCATCTGCGCTTCGCCCATCACGCCCAATCCGATGGCGCGGGTTTTTTGGTTGGTCTTTTTGACCTTCGCCAGCGGATAGAAGTTCAAATCGATGACATTGTCGAGCATACGCACGGCAATGGGCACAACACGCGCCAAATCCTCTTTAGTGTTGACCTTGGAAAGATTCACCGATGCAAGGTTGCACACCGCCGTTTCGCCGTCGATACACTCTTTGTCGACAATCCAAATCTGTTTGCCGTCAATACTGTCCAGCGCCGTTACTTTTTTGGCGGGTTTGGTCACGCCCGTATCGACGGTAATCGGTTCGTCCTCTTCGTAGCTTGCCGTCGTACCGTCTTCGAAAATAAAACGAATCTTGTAATGGTTCGGCGAAGTGTTTTGGAAAATTTCCGTACACAAGTTTGTAGAGCGAATAATCCCCGCATGCTTGTTGGGGTTGGCACGGTTGGCGGTATCTTTAAATGTCAGGAAGGGATTGCCCGTTTCGAAATAGCTACGCAATATCTCTTTCCACAACTGCTTTGCCGAAATGCGTTCGCGTACGATATCGTCGTCGCTGTTTTCAAGCTCGATATAGCGTTTCTCGAACGCTTCTCCGTAAAGTTCCGTCAGCTCTTTGACTTCGTAAGGATCGAACAGCGTCCACATCGCATCTTCCCGGACACGCTTCATAAAAAGATCGTTGATCCAAAGCGCGGGGAAGAGATCGTGCGCGCGGCGACGCTCTTCGCCCGAGTTTTTCTTCAGATCTAAAAAGTCGCGCACGTCCAAATGCCACGGTTCGATATAAACGGCAATCGCTCCTTTGCGCGTACCGAGTTGATCGACAGCGATCGCCACGTCGTTGGCGATTTTCAAAAACGGGACAATACCGCCCGCGGCATGCTTGTGCCCGTCGATAAACGATCCCATGCCGCGCACCTGCGTCCAATCCCACCCGATACCGCCGCCGAATTTGGAAAGCAACGCCATCTCTTTGTAGCCGTCGAAAATCCCTTCGATATTGTCGGGCGTCGATCCGATATAACAAGAACTCAACTGGTGTCTCGGGGTACGCGCGTTCGAAAGCGTCGGTGTCGCCGCCATCACTTCGAATTTGCTCAAGATGTCGTAAAAACGTTTCGCCCACGTTTGACAATCGAACTCGTTTTGCGCCAAAAACATCGCCACCGCCATAAAGAGTTGCTGAGGCAACTCGATGGGTTTGCCCTGTCTGTCTTTGATCAAGTAGCGATCGTAAAGCGTACGAATGCCGAGATAGGTAAACTGCAAATCGCGCTCGGGCTTGATATAGTCGTTGAGATCGTCAAGGTCGTATTTGTCTTTAAGACCCAAAACGATTCGCCCTTCCTTTTCGCCGCGTTCGAAGTAGTCTCGCAGGTGATTGTATCCGGTAAATCCCGTCACCTTGTGATACAAATCGTAAAGGAACAGTCGTGCCGCTACAAAGGTCCAATTGGGTCTGTCGATGTCAATCTTGTCAACTGCCGTTTTAATCAAAGTCGTTTGGATCTCTTCGGTCGTGATCATATCGCGAAACTGAAGTTTCGCATCCACCTCCAACTCGCTCTGGCTTACACCCTCCAAACCTTCTACGGCGGCGGCCGTGTACTTTTGTATTTTCGACACGTCCAGGGTTTCGACACGTCCGTTACGTTTTACCACTCTTATCATGAAAGACTCCCGCTTTTTCCGAAAAGTGTCAATCTGTCAACTTGCGTAAAACAGAGATATTCCGGTTGATTTGACGAAGTATAGCGAAACATTCTCGGCAGAATCTCTCTGCTTTGTCACGCTAAAAAAGTAGTTGATTTTACTCAAAATTTGCTTGCAAAAACGAGGAGTCGAAGGAAATATTTTTATTTGTGTTTTTTATAAATTATCATTTGAAAAATATATTTTTCAAAGAGTGCGGAGAAGGCCGAAAAAGGCGTTTACTCTCCGAAAACGCGCGCAAAAATTTTGTCGACGTTTTTGGTATAGTAGTCGTAGTTGAAGGCTTCGCGAATTTGCGATTCGTCGAGTTTGCTTCTTAGGGTCTCGTCTTCAAGAAGATATTGCAAAAAGAGGCTCTCTCCCTTTTCGTTGACAGGCGGTTTGCCTTGTTGTAACGCCTCCCATACCTTCATTGCGTTTCGCTGTACGATTTTATAAGCCTCTTCGCGACTTACGCCCGCTTTGGGCAACTCCAGCAAGATACGCTGACTAAAGACCAAACCGCCCGTAAGGTTGAGATTTTTCATCATATTTTCGGGCATAACGGTGAGATTGGCGATGACGTTGTTGAAACGATGCAACATAAAGTCGCTTGTAATAAAGCTGTCGGGCAACCAAAAACGCTCGGTAGAACTATGGGAGATATCGCGCTCGTGCCACAATGCGACATTTTCCATCGCGGGGATAACATAAGCACGAATGATTCGCGCCAATCCGGTAATGTTTTCGGTCAAGATAGGGTTGCGTTTGTGCGGCATCGCGGAGGAGCCTTTTTGCCCTTTTGCGAAGAACTCTTCGGCTTCGTACACTTCCGTGCGCTGCCAGTGACGTACCTGCACCGCAAACTTCTCGATAGAACTTGCCAACAGCGCCAACGCCGAAGCAAGACGCGCATAACGATCGCGCTGAATCACTTGGTTGGAAACGGGTGCAGGCTTAAGACCGAGTTCTTTACAGGCTATCTCTTCGAGTTCGAGCGGCGCATGGGCGAAATTTCCCATCGCACCGCTGATCTGACCTACCGCAATCACCTCCATCGTCTCTTCGAGATTCTCGAGATGACGGCGTAGTTCGTCGTACCATACCGCCAACACCAAACCGAAAGTGATAGGCTCTCCGTGAATCCCGTGGCTACGTCCCACCATAAGCGTATATTTGTGCTCCAACGCACGTTTTTTGACCGACTCCATCACCATCTTTACGTCGTCGATGATAATCTTCAACGAATCGCGCATCTGAAGCGCCACTGCCGTATCGACCGTGTCGGAGCTTGTCATGCCGTAGTGAAACCAGCGGCTCTCTTCACCTAAACTCTCCGCTACACTTGTCGTAAACGCAATGAGATCATGTTTGGTTTCGGCTTCGATCTCGTCGATACGCTCTACGCTGAACGTAGCGTTTTTGACAATTTTCTCGGCATCTTCGTCGGGGATAAGTCCCAGCTTGTTCCAAGCTTTGACTACCGCCTTTTCGACTTCGAGCCACGCGGCGTAACGCGCCTCTTGCGTCCACTTCTCTTTCATCTCTTTTCGGGCGTAACGTTCTACCATAATGCATCCGTCCTCACATAAAATTTGGGTACAATTTTATCCAAACTATCATATAAGACGACTTTTGCAAGGATCACACCGTGCCTTTTACCAAAGAGCGCCATCGCGTCACCGAGCCCATACCGGCTTTTTTGTTTTTGATGCGACACTTCGGCGTCAGCCAGGCGGAAGCGCAACGTATCATCTGCAAAGAGCGACTTCTCGTCGGGGGCAAACCCGTTACTCCCGGTACGCGCCTCGATATCGGCGAGGTGGAACTGATACGTTTCGTACCTGCACCTCGAGGCAAAACACCGTTGCTTGCCACCGAAGATTTCGCCGTTTTCGACAAACCTTCGGGCATTTTGGTGCATCCGAACAAAACCGAAACCCCCTACTCTATGCTCGACGATATTCGTTATCTTTACGGCGACGAAGCAAACGCAGTACACCGTATCGACAAAGAGACGTCCGGCTTGTTGTTGGTGAGCCGCCACAAGGCGGCAGAACGCTTTTTGAAAAACGCTTTCGAGACAAAGGCGATCGCCAAAAGCTATCTCGCATGGGTCGAGGGGCGTGTCGCTTCCGCTTTTACGGTCGATGCGCCCATCAAAATCAACGACGATTACCGCACCACCAAACACAAAGTCTTTATAGACTCTACAGGAAAACCCGCAATAACAAAGTTTCGTCCAATTTTCTACGACAAAGCGCTCGATGCCACACTTCTTGCTTGCTATCCCGAAACGGGGCGTACCCACCAAATACGCATCCATTTGTTTCACGTGAAACACCCTATCTTGGGCGACCCTATCTATCATGCGGACTATACGACAGCAAATGCCTATCTCGACGGAAAACTCGGCAATGAAGAGCGTCGCATGCGTACCGGAGCTTCACGCCTGATGCTTCATGCCCAAACACTTTCCTTCCGATACAAAAACGACGTCTATGTGGAGAGTGCGGAAGATTTTGCATCGCAAAAAAATCTCATTTGTGCGACACGCGTGCGTGAATTCGAAGCCTGAGCGGAAGAAAACTCCTACTTCTCTTTATCGGAACGAGCATCGTAAATAAACCAAGCAATAAAAACACCCGCTACGGCTATGATATACCCGAGTAGCGAAATTTCCAAACTACTCATCGTTTTCTCCTTTCAGTTCTTGTTCTCTGAGTTGACCGCAAGCGGCGGAGATATCGATACCTTTCGATTCGCGTATCGTGCACAACACTCCTTTGGAGAGCAAATACTCTTGAAAAGCGACCATATCCTCTTCGAAAGGACGTTGAAATTCGGTACCCGGATAAGGGTTGAAATAGATCAAATTGACTTTAGCTTTGATGCCGTCGAGCAACTTTACCAGTTTTTTCGCCGAAGCGATGTCGTCGTTGACATCTTTGATGACAAGATACTCGAAAAGCACCTTTTTGCGCGTGTTGACGGGAAAGTTTTTGACCGCTTGCATGATCGATTCGATGTTGTAGGCTTTATTGATAGGCATCAAGCGTTCTCGAAGCGCATCGTCCACGGCATGCAAGCTGATAGCGAGATTGACGCCGAGTTCGAGTTTGCCGAGTTTCTCTATCTTCGTGGAGAGTCCCGAAGTCGAGATGGTCTGGCGGTGCGGAGAGATCATCATCCCCTGCGGATCGGAAAAAATACGAATGGCATCCGCCACCGCTTCGAGATTGTCAAGCGGCTCTCCCATCCCCATAAAAACGACGTTGACACGCCTGTTGGCGGCAATATCGTTTTCTTTTTTGATGAGGCGCAACTGTTCGACAATCTCGCCTGCGCTCAAATTACGCACGAAACCGCCCTTTGCCGTCAAACAAAACGCACATCCGACCTTACATCCTACCTGCGAAGAGATGCATACCGTATAGCGCTCGTGATGCTTGATCGAACCGTCTTCGTAATACGTTTTCGGTTTCATAAGAAGCAATACCGCCTCAACCGTATGTCCGTCATGCAGTCGAAAAAGATACTTTTTGCTTCCGTCTATACTCTGCTCTACCTTGACGATCTCAAGTGGATGTATTGCATAGTTCTCCGCCAAGGTTCGACGCATTTCGGCGGGAAGGTTTTTCATCTCCTCGAAATCGCTTACGTACTTATGGTAGAGCCAATCGAATATCTGCTTTACGCGAAACGCGGGCTTTATATCGCGTTTGAGCGCTTCTTGCGTGAAATCTTGAATATAGGGTTTCATCTT
>JALVPA010000058.1:0-2846 GCA_027026055.1 Campylobacteraceae bacterium
CGGACAAAAGACTGGAAGCACTGGAGTCCGGGGAAGAGAAGTTGATACCTGCGGATGAGGTCTTTAAAGAGCTGGGTATTTAGTGTCAATGTATCGGCTTCTGTTTTTAACAAGTGCAAAAAAAGAGTTTAAAAAACTGGATAGTGCTGCACAAAAACTCATCAAAGAAAAACTGATTCTACTTTCAAAAGATCCCGGCCGTGTGAAAAACAATATAAAAGCACTTCAGGGGGAATACAAAGGCAAATTCAGGTTGAGGGTTGGAGACTACAGGGTTATTTTACAAAAGAAGGATGACGCACTGATCATTACAGTCATCTCAGTCGGTCACAGAAAAGACATCTATAAGTGATATACATAAAAAAGGATTTAAGCTTGTTTTCAGTAGACAAACGCATTTTAAACTACCTTGTGATCATCCTGCTTTCACTTGCTACATTCTCATGGACATTCTGGGTGTTTCATATGCGCTTTCTTCCCTATGTAGTTGCAACCGTCATTGTCGTACGGCTGATCGCTTCTACACTCCTTTTTAGAGACTATGCACTCTCATGGAGCAAAGCCAGGGCGAAAACCTTTCTCATCAAAAGTGCGGTGTACCTTGCTGCTTTTGCTGTCTATATGCCTGTTTTCTACAGCAAAGTACCCGTTTATGTGATGGTTTCGGAACTCTTTACCTACCTCTTTGGTATCAACCTTCTGATGTACGGCTACGCTTTTTACATCAACAGAAGCCATACCAAAAAAACCAAAGGGGTAGCCATTTACGGGGCGGGGAAAGCCGGATTGAAACTGGAAGAGGAGTTTCAAGACAGCCCCTACCGTGTACGCTACTTCATCGATGATGACAAACTGCTGCAGGGAAGAAGCATCGACGGCATTCGCATCATTTCAAAGCAGAACCTAAAAGAGAGACTTGGCGAACGCAAACTCGATCTGCTTGTCATAGCGATGCCCTCCGCCCCTGCGGACAGAATCAAAGAGGTGTACGAGAACCTAAACGGCTATTTTCATGAGATACAGATCCTTCCCTCACTTGAGAACATTCTGCTTGACAAACCCTTTAGCAGACAGCTTAAAGAGATCTCTGTTGCAGACCTGCTCGCACGCCATCCCAAAGACCTGGACAAATCGCTGATTCGTCGCTTTATCGAAGGCAAGACGATTTTGATCACCGGAGCGGGCGGTAGCATCGGTAGCGAATTGGTGCGACAATGTATCCGCTTCAACGCTCGCAAACTGATCCTGCTCGATCACAGCGAGTATAATCTCTACAAAATCGAACAAGAAGTGGCGGAGCAAGCCGATATCGTATGCGTCTTGCAGTCGGTAGTGGATAAAGCCCTGCTTGATAAAACCTTCGCCACACATCGACCGCAAATCGTCATTCACGCCGCCGCTTACAAACATGTACCGCTGGTCGAAGAGAATGTCGAAGAAGCGATCTACAACAATGTCGTCGGCACGCAAAACTGTATCGACGCCGCTATCGCGCATAACGCCGAAAAATTTATCCTTATCAGCACCGACAAAGCGGTACGCCCCACCAATGTCATGGGTACTACCAAGCGCATCTGCGAACTCTACGCACAAAACGTCCCTTCGAAAAATACCGAAATCGTCGCCGTACGCTTCGGAAACGTACTGGGTAGCAGCGGTTCGGTAATACCCAAATTCAAAGAGCAGATCGAAAAAGGCGGTCCCGTTACCGTCACCCACCCCGAAATCACCCGCTACTTTATGCTGATCCCCGAAGCGTGCGAATTGGTACTGCAAGCGGGTGCTATCGGCAAAGGGGGTGAAATCTTTATCCTCGATATGGGAGAACCCGTCAAAATCGTCGATCTGGCGAAAAAGATGATCGAGCTTAGCGGTAGAGAAGATATCGAAATCGTCTTTACGGGACTCAGACCCGGTGAAAAGCTTTATGAAGAATTACTCATCGACGATACGGATATGCATACGAAATACGATTCCATCACCGTCGCCGCCCCGACTCTATATGATATAGAAAAACTCAAACGCGATATCCAAGCGCTTCTCGAAACCGATGACAAACTTCGAAAACTCAAAGAGATCGTTCCGGAGTTCGACCATCGCACCAATGAAAGCTAAGTGGTGTTATGAGATAATATACCGATTTTACGCAAGAAAGGATAGATAAGTGCAAACTGATACTCGCTGTATGGAAGATGATACAATCGATCTTAGAGAACTGTTCGAAACGCTCAAAAAGAGAAAAAGACTCGTTTTTTCGATTACAGCGATCGTGACGCTTTTGGCCGCTCTTTACGCCTTTGTCATCGCCAAACCGATCTATGAAGTCAAAGCAATGATAGAGATCGGTCAAATAGACGGCAAACCTATTGACGACTTGAAAAACGTCAAAGAAAAACTCTCTTATCGCTATAAACTCCATAGCCCTGTTCCTTCGGAATATCCGAAGGTAAGCGATATTACCGTTCCAAGAGGATCGAAAACCATTTTTACGCTTTCGACACGCGCTTATCATACAAATGAAGCCGAAACACTCATCAAAAAGGTTATCGAGGATATAGAATCCGTCTATAAAAATAAAACCGATGCATATATCGCCAACCAAAAAGAACTTATCGAAACGATCGATAAAGAGATAGCGTACAATGAAACCGTCCTTCACAATATGCGCGAAGAGATAGTGCATTATACCGACCGAATCCCGACGCTAAGCCGCGAAGACGGTGCGCTTGCCGCTATTTATGCGATGCAGATCGGTCAAACGCAAAACAGTCTCTTGGAACTTCAAAAATTCATCTCGGAACTAAAAGCGAAAAAACAAGAATACAAACTCTCTCTGACTTCTTATA
>JALVPA010000058.1:2856-5124 GCA_027026055.1 Campylobacteraceae bacterium
ACATCAAACCGACCCATATAGTGGGCAAGATAGAACGAAACGACAAACCGGTCAAACCCAAAAAGAAACTTATCGTCGCCGTCGCGTTCGTGACCGGACTTATACTTTCGATAATGTTGGCTTTTCTTTTTGAGTTTTTCCGCGACACCAAGCCTAAAGAAAATTAAGGCGGTTCGATAGTGTATCTCGTTCGTACTATCGAAAGCTTTACCCACCGGAGTGAGAAACATCGATGATCATATCGGCTCTTAGGGGAGATATCGTCGAATGGGATTATCTCTCCGACATACGCTATGCAGATCCTTTTAACGAGATAGAACTCGAAGTCATCGTCGAAAACGGTGAACGAACATGGCGTCTACCCGCTTTTTGGCGAGGAGATCATCGATGGAGCGTACGTTTCCGCCCCTCCTCTCCGGGAACGTATACCCTACGCAGCCGCTGCTCCGACACCCGTAATCCTTCCTTGCATGATGTTTTGCATACGATGCGTGTCGAGCCTTCCGAGACTCCGTCTCCCGAAGGACTTCACATCGCTACCGACAAAAGTAGACTCCAACAAGATAACGGCACGCCTTTTTTGTGGCTCGGCGATACGTGGTGGATGGGGTTGAGCGATCGATTGCCTTATCCCGAAGCGTTTCGCATGCTGGCTCTAGATAGAAAAGAAAAAGGCTTCAATGTCATTATGATCGTAGCAGGGCTTTATCCGGATATGGACGCCTTCGATCCGCGTGCTGCCAACGTATCGGGTTTCGTATGGGAGGAAGGATTCGAGCGTATCAATCCCGCGTTTTTCGACGAAGCGGATAAGCGTATCTCTTATCTCGTTGCCGAAGGATTTATCCCCTGTATCGTCGGAGCGTGGGGATATTATTTGCTCAAAACGGGTATAGAAAAGATGCGTAAACACTGGGAATACATCATCGCCCGTTGGGCTGCTTATCCGGTCGTATGGTGTGCCGCCGGAGAAGCGACGATGCCTTACTATCTCAGCCCAACGCCGGAAGCGGACAAAAAGAAACAAAAAGAGGGGTGGACGCAAATACTACGCTTTATCCGCAAGCGAGATCCTTTTCGTCGACCCGTAACCATACATCCGATAGAAAGAGCGCGCGAAGAGACAAGCGAACCGGATTTGCTCGACTTCGAACTCCTACAAGCGAGTCACAACGGCTACGAAAGTATCTTTCGCGGTGTCGAGCTCATCGGAAAATCCTTACGAGAAACTCCCAAAATGCCCGTCGTAATGGGAGAGATCAACTACGAAGGTATCATTCACGATACGAGTGCCGAAATGCAACGTTTCGCTTTTTGGAGCGGTATGCTCAGCGGCGCTTGCGGATTCACATACGGCGCCAACGGGATTTGGCAGGTCAATACCCAGGAACGCCCCTTTGGCGCCTCTCCGCACGGAGGATGCTGGGGAAACACACCGTGGTCGGAAGCGATGACATTGCAGGGGGCTTATCATGTCGGTCTGGCAAAACGTTTTTTACAAACCTTGCCGTGGGAAACGATGCGACCGCAACCCGATACGATCGTCCCCGCACAAGGCCGAACGAAACGCGATACCCCTTATGTCGCCGGTATCGAAGGTAAACTCTATGTCCTATACTTTTACGGTCCCGTCTACCCATGGGACACACGCTACCGACTGCGCACGCTAAACCCCGACAGCGTTTACGAAGCTTTTTTTTGGGACCCGAGAACCGCCCGACGTCATCCTCTCGACGCCGTAACCGCCACCGAGAAAGGGGAATGGGAGATCCCTTCTTTGCCTACTTTCGAAGATTGGGTATTGGTATTACGAGAGGATTCGACACTTTCGCCTTCGAAAACACCCGTCGCCGCCACCTCTTTCAAACGAAAACTTCAAAACGTGTTGCGCCCTCTTCGGCATTTTGGATTGCGTCGCTTTTTTTCGTCGTGATCGCCATACGCTCGGCCTTTTTTAGCGATCCGTAACACTGTGCGACAAGCCCGAATACGAAAAAGAGATAGGCGACAAAAGTTTTATCGGAAGTGAAAACCGGTTCGATCGCCAACAAGGGTATCGCCCCGCCTATCACTACCGAGAGAAGATACTTTTTGGAACGCTCTATCGACGTACGCAACACGACGACCGTCAAATAAAAAAGATGCATCGCCGTTACGGCGATAAAAAGCACGAAAGGCACGATACCGAAATCCTTTCCGATATCGATCCATGTATTGTGCGTCAGCTTTATTCCCGGAGCGACCGACACGCCGTGACCGCCTCCGAAA
>JALVPA010000058.1:5134-17797 GCA_027026055.1 Campylobacteraceae bacterium
CAATTTACCATAAACGTATGCGAAACGCTCTTGTACGCTATGCGCCGTATCCGTAAAGAGATATATCGTTCCTATAGCGAACAATACGGTTACGATAACCACCGCTTTTTCTTTATGACTCGAATCGAATATGAAACGGATCGTAAAAAGTGTCACGAACATCGCCGCAAAGAGTATCACGGTCGTCCGTCTCCCCATCAATGCCGCAATATAAAGCGCGAAAATCGCGACCGACGACCAAAGAATCGTTTCGACGATCGATAAGCGAACTTCCGTTTTCAGTCGATCGAAAAAGACCGCAAAATAAACGAACATAAACGAAGCGAAGGTGAGGTAATAAGCGATGATAGTAGAAATGAGATGTCCGCCGTTGACATGGAGTCTTTTGTATTCGTTTGGAAAATTGACGAACATACCTACGGAACTAAGCGGCTTGTCTTGCTCGATCGTCACATAACTATACCCGATCATTACCGTATAAGCGATAAAAAATCCGAAGAGCAAATAAAAAAGATATTTTACGGATCTGTTCTTGTCGAGTTTTTGCAAATCCAGTACGACGCTTCTTCCCAAAAGGTAGAGCATATATATCAGCGTAAGCCTAGAAAAAGTTTCTATCGCCGTTTTCGTATCGAAGAGCATATCAGCGTCTATAGAGACCCAAATCGCATAGACGGAGAGCAAAAAAAGTGCGACAAAGAGGCTCTCTTTATAAAAAACGTAACGCCAATCTATGAGAAATAGGGCTGCAATGACAAAAAGATAGACTTTGTCGTCCAGCAGATGCGTTCCAAGCACTACCAACAACACAATCGTCAAAAACAAATGTCCTTCGGACGAAAGCCTGCGTCGCACGGAAAAAAGAAAAATAAAAAAAAGAAAACACACATAAAATAGGACCGATTCGAAAAAACGCGTATAGCGGAAGGTCGTTTCCCCGACAAGCTTATTCAAATCCACATTGATCTCGAGACTCGGATCGTTTCCCGTACTTCGAAACGAAATTTCCTTTTCCATACGTGTAAAATCGGCGATCTGCGCGCTCGGCACCACCGTCGAAAGCGGTATCTCTCTTATTATCGTTCGAAATCCACTCCGATATGTCAACACCATACGGGTCAGATGAATATCGGCTCTACGTGTTGCCGGGTCGAAGCGCAAACGAACAAAACGTCGAAGTTCGTTCGGCAACACGAACGCATAACGATAAAGAGTACGAGTAACGACGATCGGTGTCGAGGGTACGGGAAGGAGGTAAGTATAACGCTCGGAAAATACCGACACGGGATAGGATGTGTTTCTTTCGCTATACGGGCTATGCGCAGAGGCGTAATAGAGTTTGGGATGTAACGCCGATGCGGTATCGCTATACATCTCGACTCTCAACGTCGTTTTGTCGTTTACCCGGTGAAAGAGAACGAAGACGAAAAACGCACCGACCGCAGGCAACAGCACATACCGCATCAAACGATTGAACATCAAAAAAACCTTCTCGGATCGAATTTTGCCGTATCGACCGCAAAACCGCATGGAAAATCAACAATATTATAACAAAACGTCTCGAAAAGGAGATTGACGACGGTTCTTTCTTCCGTCTCGTCTTAGCGCAACACGACAGATAGAGACTATAAACCGAATTAAGCTATAATTGCCCCAGAGTATGGATTGGAGTCTTGCATAGTGAACGGTTTTTTGGCCTCTATTTTACAAAACAGGCGTCTTTTGTGGTCGTTGATCAAAAACGACATCAAACAAAAATACATCGGTAATATTTTAGGTATATTATGGGCGTTTATCCAACCGTTGGCGACGATATTGATCTTTTGGTTCGTTTTCCAAGTCGGCTTCAAGTCGCAACCGGTCGACAACTTTCCTTTCATCTTATGGTTGATCGCGGGAATCTTGCCGTGGTTTTTTTTCGCCGATGCGCTTTCGAACGCTACCAACGCCGTCGTCGCCAACAGCTACCTGGTAAAAAAAATCGTCTTTCGCGTCAGTTTGCTTCCAATCATACCGATTTTCTCTTCTCTCGCGGTGCATCTTTTTTTCATCCTCTTTATGTACGGGATGTTTCTTTACTACGGATACTCCCCCTCACTCTACTGGCTACAGGTCTTTTACTATCTTTTCGCAACAACGGTGCTACTGCTGGGGCTGTCGTGGATCACTTCGTCGGTAGTGGTCTTTTTTAGAGATATGGGACAAATCGTAGCGATGCTGATACAGTTCGGATTTTGGCTGACACCTATTTTTTGGTCTATCGATATGGTGCCCCAACGCTATCACTGGATCATCAAACTCAATCCCATGGTGTACATTATCGAAGGGTATCGCGACAGTATGATCTATCACAAATGGTTTTGGCAAAAAGGCGATATGAGCTTCTATTACTGGAGTGTAACGTTTGTAATCTTTTTTTTGGGTATTAAAATTTTCAAACGGCTTAGACCCCATTTTTCGGATGTGCTTTGATGAACGATATAGCGATAAACGTACAAAACGTCACGAAAGTCTATCACCTTTACGATAAGCCTCAAGACCGCTTGAAGGAGGCGTTACATCCTTTTAAAAAGCGTTATCATCACGATTTTTACGCCATAGACAATGTCAGTTTCGTAGTCAAACGCGGCGAAACGGTCGGTATTATCGGAAAAAACGGTGCGGGCAAATCGACATTGCTAAAAATGATCACGGGTGTCTTGACCCCCACTTCGGGCACCATCGAAGTCAACGGTAAAGTGGCGTCTCTACTGGAACTCGGCGCAGGCTTCAATCCGGAAATGACCGGGTTGGAAAATATCTACCTCAACGGTACGCTTATGGGGTTCACCAAAGAGGAGATGGATAAAAAAGTCGATGCGATCGTCGAATTCGCCAATATCGGAGAGTTCATCTATCAACCGGTCAAAATGTACAGCAGCGGGATGTTCGCCAGACTCGCTTTTTCGGTGGCGATCAACGTCGACGCGGACATTTTGATCGTGGACGAAGCGCTCAGTGTCGGCGACATGCTCTTTCAGGCCAAATGTATCGCCAAAATGAACGCTTTGATGGAAGAAGGCATGACGATTCTTTTTGTCAGTCACGATATTCATGCCGTACGTTCCTTATGTACGAAAGGGCTCTATCTCGTCGACGGGAAAAGCGTGCTTTTCGGTGATGCGGGCGAAGTGGTCGACCGCTATATCAACGACGATCAGCTAGCCGTCAACGAACAACTCAAAGCGATGGGACATACGCACAAAAAAACGGGTGAGAAGAGCATCGTCTTCAATGAAGAAGAGGTACCCACTGTGGTGCGTCTGGAGCCTTCTATCGGTGAAAAGGAAGGGATGGTGCGTCACGGTGACAAAGGTGCCGAAATCCTCGACTTCGGTATCTTCGATCTTTCGTTCAATCGTGTCAACCAATTGGTTTCGAAAGAGGATTACTATATTCAGTTTTCCGTAAAATTTCACGAAGACCTTCCTACGTTCGTCGCGACAACGACACTGTTCGGTTTGGACGGCGAACAGCTTCTGGCATGGATCAATACCCAAGACGGTGTCGATTTCCCTCCCGTTTCGAAAGGGGATATCGTCGTCGTCACTATCAAAATCAACCTGCCCCTCCGACAAAACGTCTACAAACTCGGCGCATCGGTAGAGTATCCGACGATTCCTTTGATACAACATCGATTTCTCGATATGATCAAAGGCATCGAAGTGATCGATGTCAAATACGAAAGCCCCTCCAAACCTTTCCACTCCGTTTTTTACAGCAAAGGCGAATATCTATTGAAAAAAGTTACGAAAGAGGATTGACCCATGCAAGATTCAGTAAAAGTGAGTGTCATCATTCCTACTTATAACGACGGCGAGTATTTACCCGAAACGATCGCTTCTTTAAAAGAACAAACTTTCGAAGATTTTGAGGTGATCGTTATCGACGATGCTTCGACCGACCCGAAAAGTCTCGACATACTCGACAAACTGCAAGCCGAAGGCTACACGGTAATTCGACTGCAAAAAAACTCCGGACCTTCCGTCGCCAGAAACAGAGGCATCGAGATCGCCAAAGGCGCGTATATCTTACCGCTGGATGCCGACGACAAAATCGCTCCGACCTACCTGGAAAAAGCCGCCAAGATACTCGATACGCAAGAGCAAGTGGGGATCGTTTACTGCAAAGCGGAACTCTTCGGCGCCAAAAGCGGAGAGTGGGAATTGCCTCCTTTTCGCTTCCCCGACATTTTGGTCGGCAATATGATTTTCGCTACGGCGATGTACCGAAAAAGCGATTGGGAAAAGACGGGAGGATACCGCGAAAACATGCGTCACGGCAACGAAGATTACGATTTTTGGCTCTCGTTGATCGAGCTGGGAAGAGAGGTTTATCGGATTCCCGAAACACTCTTTTACTACCGTATCAAAGAAAACTCCAGAACGATACGCTTGCAATCCGATTCCGATAAAGAAATCGATACCTATTTACAAATCTTTCATAACCACAAAAAACTTTATTTGGACAACATCGGTATCATATTTGAAACGTTATACCGAAGGCATCGGACCATTATCGAAAAGACGGAAGAGATCAAAATCGCGCACGTACAACTGCAACAAAAAGACCGAGAAATCAAAAAACTTCACCGCGATATGGAAAAACTAACAATGCAATTAAGCAATATGCATCATCAACTCGATATCGTCGGGAAAGAACTTACATACGCACGTGAAGTGATCGCTTATAAAGACCGACTTCTCGATACGATGCGCATCAAAAACCGTATCAAACGTCTTTTGCAAAAACTTAACCCTTTTTCGAAAAACGAAACGATACTTCCAGAACCGCCTCGCAAACCCGCTGAAGAAAAACCCGACGCATCCTCCGTATATCGTTATCTGGAACCGGAACTGACCGACGAGATAAAAAAAGAGATGGCCGCTTTCGAAAAGCGACCGCTCCTTTCCATCATCATGCCGGTCTACAATGTCGATCCGAAATGGTTAAGTAAAGCGATCGCCTCGATAGAAGCGCAATGGTACGACAACTGGGAGCTCTGCATCGCCGACGACAAAAGCACGAACGAAGCGACCCTCGCCTACCTCGATACGCTTTCACACCCGAAAATCAAAATAACGCGGCTTAAAGAAAACCTCAATATCTCCGGTGCTTCGAATGCGGCGATCGCTTCCGCGGAAGGCGATTATATCGTGCTGATGGACAATGACGACGAAATCACACCCGATGCGCTCTACGAACTTGTCAAATGTATCAACGAAACCGATGCGGATTTCATCTATAGCGACGAAGATTTCATCTCCCCGGAAGGCGAGTATATCAATCCCCACTTCAAACCGGACTTTTCGCCCGATCTGTTACTTTCGCACAACTACATCACGCACATCAGCTGTTTTAAACGCACCTTACTCGATGAGGTCGGGCACTTCGATTCCGCTTACGACGGTGCTCAGGATTACGAACTCTTTTTGAGACTGACCGAAAAAGCCGCTCGTATCTGTCATATTCCGAAAGTACTCTACCATTGGCGTATGCTGGAAACCTCCACCAGTCTCAACAGCGAAGCCAAGCCCGAAGCGTTGGAACGCGGCAAACGGCTTCTCGAAGAGACGTTGCGACGAAGAGGCATCGACGGAAAGGTCGAACACGCCAACTTACATCACTATTTCAGGGTACGCTATACCATTAAAGACAATCCGCTTGTAAGCATTGTCATTCCCTTCAAAGACAAACCGGAATTATTGGAAATGTGCGTCAACTCCATTTTGGAAAAATCGACCTATGACAACTACGAGATCATCGGTATCAGCAACAACTCCGAAGAAGACGCGACGTTCGCATGTATGAAACGGCTCGAAGCAAAAGATCCGAGAGTTGCGTTTTACGAATACAATCTCCCTTTCAATTACGCACAAATCAACAATCATGCCGTCGAAACCTATGCCAAAGGCGAACATGTCGTATTGCTCAACAACGATATCGAAGTCATTTCTCCCGAGTGGATCGAAGCGATGCTCGAACATTCCCAACGCAAAGAGATCGGTTGCGTAGGCGCCAAACTCTACTATCCCGACGATACCGTTCAACACGCCGGCATCATCATCGGGCTCGGCGGATATGCGGGGCATTCTCACAAACATGCGCCGAGAGAAAGTACCGGATATTTCAACCGTCTCAATGTCATTCAAAACGTCAGCGCCGTTACCGCCGCCTGCCTGATGATCGAAAAACGCATCTACGAGGAGGTCGGCGGTATGGACGAAGTGAACTTCAAAGTCGCTTACAACGACGTCGATTTCTGTTTACGGGTGATGGAAGCCGGGTATTACAATCTTTTCACACCCTATGCCGAAATGTACCATCACGAATCGGTCTCTCGAGGTTACGAAACAACACCGGAAAAAATCGCGCGATTCCAAAAAGAGAAAGATGCGCTTTTTCGAAGACACACTCGTATCTTGACAGAAGGCGACCCGTACTATAACCCCAATTTGACACATGACAGCGAGGAGTTCGTCCCATGTCCGCGAAACTGATCCGCTCCTTACTCTCCTTTGTCGCGATATGGGCGCTATTGTTCGGTGCATTGCTCTATTTCGGCAGCGGAAACGTTTTGGAAATAGAGATGAAAGAGAGCGAAGGGCACACGTTGTCGCCTCAAATCTACTATACCCTTTCGAAAGATGCGCACTTTTCGGAAGAGAAGAGCCTTTTTCCTTACCACAGAGAGGGAGACCGGTATTTTTTCAAAATTCCCGACCCCGAAAAGATCGTATCCGTAAGACTCGATCCTGCGCGTGCACCGCGTCATATTACATTAAGATCCGTCACTATCGCCAAAACCGCTCCCTTTCACCTTTACCGTTATCGTATCGCGCTTCACGATATTCGTCCCGCATTTCAAATCGAACGATTCGTTACAACCGACAAAGTGACATTCGAGACGACGGGGGGCGATCCGCAACTCACCGTTACGTTTCGGCCGAAGATCATCGCAAAAACGCGTCGCTTTCCTCTCAATACAATGTTGGCATCACTGATAGCGAGTTTGTTGATTGTCTACTTGATACGGCTTTCGTACACCGAACCGAAAGAACCTCTCCTTTATGCGAAACTGATCCTTTATGCACTGTTTCTCTTTTTCGCGCTTTTCAAAACCGAATATTATCGCGACCATATCGCTTTTTCATATCCGCCGGACGAGCTGGCGCATCTTTCCTATATAGCGCATGTGCATCGCGACCATCGCTTTTTCCCCGATTACGAACATATGACCATGATCAACAATCCCAAAAGCGGTAACTACCTCAGCCATCCGCCGCTTTATTACGAATTGTTGAACTTGGTCTACGATACGACACGTTCGATACGAGACAATGTACGAAACTTCAGAGAAATCGGCTCGCTACTCTATCTGCTGGCTTTCGTACTGCTGTTATATGTCGGGATCAATCTACCCGTAGGCATTACCGGTCATTTCGTCTATCTGAGCCTACTCTCTTCCGTACCGATGTACGCCTATATCGGTGCAAGCATCAGCAACGACACACTTGCGTTTGTTGCGGCGGCTCTTTTTGCGATTGCACTGCTTCGCCTGATACGTGCACATCACGACACCCCTACCTACTTACTGCTGGCTTTTTCCGCCGCTTTAGCCTTTTTCAGTAAGTTGACGGCGGCGCTTTTGATCTTTTTCGCTTTACTCTATTTTTTGTTTTGGGCATTGTTCGCCAAACGTTTTGTAAAACCATCTCGCTTGCAACTTGTCGCAATGGCTGTGATACTCGCACCCGTATTCGTTTATCAAGGGTATATTCTTTTGCACTACCACGCTTTGGTACCGACATTTAACGTCACCCATCCCCAAGAATACCTCAAGTCACCCTTTTATGTCCCGGAGGCCTACCGTCAACATCTCTCGCCGACAGCATGGGCGGAAAGGCTTTGGCACTATATCGAGGGAGGTTGGTTCGGTATCCATTCGCATCACTCCTTCGTCAAGGAACATCCGATCGAGTTCGCGGGATTGGCGATATTGCATCTCATGGCGCTGGCGGCGCTCTTATTGCCTTGTCCCAAAACCTCCGAGGGCTATTGCACACTCGGTAAAATCGTTCTATTCGCTCTTTTGAGCGTTTTGGTCGTGCAATATCTCTTTTCGTATAAAGCCCATTTGCACAGCGGTTATCTGGGCGGGCTACAACCGCGCTATTTACTCCCCTTTATGTTTGGCTTTGCTATAATGGCAACGTTTTTTTCGGAGCGATTCACACGGTTCTTTTGGTGGCATATCGCACTTATCGTTATCTCTATTCACGCGATCTATTCCGATTTTTTCTATTTTTTACTCTACTATCGATAGGAGTCGTCCATGAAACTCATTATCCAGATCCCTTGCTACAACGAAGCGGAAACACTTCCCATCGCATTGGCGGAACTGCCTCGCGAAGTCGAAGGATTCGACACCGTCGAATGGCTTGTTATCAACGACGGAAGTACCGACAATACCGTCGAAGTCGCCAAAGCGTGCGGTGTCGATCATATTGTCGATCTCAAGCATAACCAAGGACTGGCGAAAGGCTTCATGGCAGGGATCAAAGAGTGTTTGAGACTCGGTGCGGACGTCATCGTCAATACCGATGCGGACAACCAATACGAAGCGAAAGACATTCCCAAACTCGTCAAACCGATTCTCGAAGGCAAAGCCGAATATGTCATCGGCGCACGCCCTATCGATACTACCGAACATTTTTCCACCACCAAAAAAATTTTACAGAAAATAGGCTCTTGGGTCGTACGAAAAGCCAGTCGGACCGATATCCCAGACGCACCGAGCGGTTTCCGTGCGATGAGTCGCGATTGTGCCATGCAACTGAACGTCTACAACAACTACACCTACACGCTCGAAACCATTATCCAAGCCGGTCAAAAGAATATGGCGATCACCTCCGTCCCCATCCGTACCAATAAGGATCTTCGACCTTCCAGATTGCTCTCCAGCATTCCCAACTATATCAAAAAGTCGGTAGTGACGATCGTGCGCATCTCCGTCGTCTACAAATCGTTCCAATTTTTCATGACGATCGCCGCCATATTGTTCGGACTCGGCTTTTTGCTCGGTCTGCGTTATCTTTATTTCTATTTCAACGGAGACGGCGCGGGGCATATCCAATCCGTTATCCTTGCAGGCGTCTTGATGGGGATGGGCTTTCAAACCGGGCTTATCGCCTTTATCGCCGATCTACTCTCCGTCAACCGAAAACTTCTCGAAGAGCTGCGCGTCGAACAGATGAAAATGCGTTTCGAAAAGGATAAAGAAGAGAAATGAAAGTACTCTTTACCTGCGCCGACCGACCTACGATGGCGCGCAACACCTTCCATCGTAAGATACTGAAAAAATATTGCGAATACGACGAATGCGTCTCAAACGCAAAAAGTTACGCAAAACGCATTCCTTCCGTTTTGGCGTGCCTTCCGTGGAAAATGCCGGGAAAAGACTTCTTTTTCGTCGCATATATGGGACACTTTTTAACCCCGTTGCTAAGAGTTTTTACCCGTAAACCTATCGTATTCGATTTTTATCTTTCTCTATACGACGTCATGTGTAACGATCGTAAAATCTTCAAACCGCAAAGCTTTCTCGGAAGATTTACCTACACGATGGAAAAACGTGCACTCCATGCGGCGACGTTTATCATCGTCGACACCGACAAACTGATCGAAACCCTTTCGAAAGAGTACGGCGTAGCCAAAGAAAAGTTCGTCCGTATACCGCTTACGATCAACGAATCCGCCGTCAAACCGATCGACATTCCGCGCTATAAAGAGCCTTTTTGCGTTCTGTACGTGGGAAGTTACATACCGCTACACGGTACGCCCGTTATCATCGAAGCGGCACGCATTCTACAGGAGAAAGGAGACGACACGCATTTTCTACTGATAGGCGAAGGTCCCGATTACGCAGAATGTCGCAAATTGGCCGAAACATATGACTTGACAAACGTCACCTTCCAAGGATTTATGCCGATCGAAGAGCTCAACCGCTACTACAACGCTTGCGATATCAATTTGGGACTTTTCAACGACGGAGAACGCGCCAACAGTGTCGTACTGAACAAGACAAACGATGCCTTTCGAGTCGGCAAACCCCACCTCACACTTGCGACGGATGCGATGAAAGAGCACTTCAAGGACAACGAAAACATCTTTTTCGTACCCGACATCTCTCCGGAAACATTGGCGCGACGTATCCTTGAAATCAAATCGGATCCGCAACGTATCGAACGGGTTTCTAAAAACGCACTGCGTCTTTACGACGAGAAACTGAGCAACGCCAAGGCCGAAGCGATCATGCGCACGCAAATCCTCGACAAGATCGCCGAATCGATACGCAAGTAACGCCATGCATCGCTCGAACCTCAAAACCGTCGCCGCCTATGTGGGGAAGTTTCTCGGTATTGCCGGGCTTGTTTTTGTCCTATATCAACTCTCACGGCACTATACCCTGGAAAGTTTCGCGGCACGCTTCGTCTCTTTATCGTCGATAAGCGGTGAACTTTTAGCGCTCAATATCGTTTCGTCTCTGATCGGTATTTACGGGTGGCACTTACTCGTGACCCACTATGCCGCTCAATCCGTAAGTTTCGCGACCTCTTACTACTATTTCGCCAAAACGGAAATCTCCAAATATCTTCCGGGAAATATTTTTCATTTCGTCGGTAGACAAGCGCTTGCCTCGAAAATCGGGTTGCGTCAAAAAGAGATGGCCAAAATCTCTTTGTTGTTCACACTATTGCTTGCTGCAGCCACGGTAGTGGCCGCAGCGTTTCTTACCTTGGGAAACGAACATCTTCCCTTTTACCTCAAAATGCTCTCTCCCTTTTTGGCCGCGGGTGCACTGTTACCGTCACTGCTGCTTTATCCTTCTGTCGAAACGAAACGGAAACTGTCCGTTACGCTACTGTTGAGCGTGTCGTTGATACTTCAAGGGGGCATTGTCGCGCTGATCGTAGCGCATCAAATGCATACATCGCTCTCTTATTCTTACTTTTTACTTCTGTCGGCGGTGTACGTATTGAGTTGGCTTGTAGGATTCGTCACTCCGGGTGCTTCGGGCGGTTTGGGCGTTCGAGAGGGCGCTTTCGTAGCCATCGTCGCTTTTTTACATTTGCATATTTCCGACGACACGGTTGTCTTTGCCGTGTTGGCAATACGTCTTTTGAATATCGTCGTCGACATTCTTCTTTATCTTTCCACGCTTCTTTTCTCTCCCGAGCGTTAGACTCTAACGTCATTTAAGGTAAAATAACTCCAGCGATTTCTTACAAGGCGGTTAGCGTGTCATACCATATCGAACAAGTTGTCCTAGCCTCGAACAAACTTTTCAAAAAGCCACCGGAACCTATCTCGAACGGAAAAAACGAAATAGCGGTGGTACTTCATCTTTTTTATGCCGACTTATGGAAAGAGGTGCGCGATTATCTCGATGCACTCGACACTCCGCACGATCTTTATATCACCGTACCCGAAACGAGTGACGATTCGGTTTTTTACACTCTTTTCGCCGATCGTCCCGACGCCAAAATCTATCGCGTCGAAAACAGAGGTCGCGACGTGTTGCCTTTTTTGCTCGTCGGAGACCTGATCGGCACGCAGCGCTACCGTTATATATGCAAACTTCACACCAAAAAAACGGGAAATTCTCCGCTGGGTCACGTATGGAGAAAATTGCTCTACTTCGACCTTATCGGATCGCAACGCACCGTATCCGATATTTTGTCGATATTCGAAAACGACGATACGATCGGACAAATCACCGGTAAAAACACGGTACTCGATTCGAAACGCTACGCTTACGGCAACAACACCAAAATCAAACAATTGTGCGAAATGAGCGGTATTCCTTTCGACGAATCCTATAACTTCGCGGGTGGAACGATGTTTTGGACGCGCGCGTCTCTTCTCGAACCGTTACTTCGACTCTTTCGCAACGATAAGATACCGTTTGAAGAAGAACGCGGACAAAAAGACCATACATGGGCCCACGCCGTAGAACGTTTTTTCGGGTTGATCGCTAAAGCGAAAGGGATGCGTATCGCACCGTCGCCTTCAAATTACGCCGCTTTGCCTGCCGCGACGGTCGAAGAAACCGCCGCACTGGTCCTGGGGCAACAGTACGCGGGACAAGATGTTTACGAAAAGATCAACGAACTCAACGACTATGTGCACGAACTCGAAGCGCTGGCCGAATCGATGCGTATAAAAAACAGACTCAAGCGCTTACCTTCTCAAATACTCTCTTTTGCCAAAGTACCTTCGATACCCTCTTTCTCTTCTCGAAACGGTATCCTCTCTCGATCGTCCGCCGACAAAACGACGATCTCTACGGCAAGGTTGTTGCGTACCCTTCACCCCGCCGCCGTAAAAAAAGCGTTTTATTATCTGCGACGCGGAGAAATCGGTTTTATGCTACGACGTATACGGGAAAAATTGCTTCAACAAGCCGAAGAAGACAAACGTATCGTTCCCGTCGATCCTTCCGATTATTTCGAAACGTTCGATACGAAACGCTACGATATCGGAGAGATACCGATAGACATCGTGATCCCCGTCTACAACGGTTACGAGTATCTCGAAAAACTTTTCGATTCGATCCGAGAT